>NZ_JBSFJX010000026.1:0-85691 GCF_053598275.1 Streptomyces sp. NPDC001156
GGGGGTGTGCGACCGGGCCGAGGCGAAGTGGCTCGCCGTGCGCAGCGGTGAGCTGCCCGCCCGGCAGGCGGAGGCGCTTCGGCTGAGGTCCGAGGGCCTGGACGTGAGCCAGGTCGCGGTGGGGATGGGGCTCAGCTACCGGACCGTCGAGTCGCTGCTCGCCCGGGCCCGGCGGACGCTGCGTGCCTCTCTGGCCGGGACGCTCGGGCTGGTGCTGTTCCTGGTCGGGCGCGGACGGCTGCGCGGGGGCGGCAATGCCCATGCGGTCGCGGTCACCTCGATGGCGGCGACCCTGGCGGTGGCGGGGTTCGTGCTGCCGTACGCGCTCGACGCGGGCGGAAACGGGAACGGTCCGGCGCCGCGACCGGCCGCGTCCAGCGACGCGCAGGTCCTGCGCGGCGAGGCCGCGGGGCAGGGGCGCGCCCCCGGGACGCCCACCCCCTCGCCCCCGACGCCTGGGGCCTGGGGCCGGACACCCTCACCCACCGGGGGAACGTCCCTACCGCTGCCGGTACCCGTGCCGCCCCTGCCGGGCGTGTCCGCGCCCCCGCTCCCGGAGCTGTCGGCTCCGCAGGTGCCCGAGGTGCCGAAGGTGCCGGGCCTGCGGACGAGGTCGGCCGCCTCGTCGCTCCCGTCGCTTCCCTCGGCCTCGGCCGTACCGGCCGCTCCGCTCTCCGTGCCCGCCCCGAGGCCGCCTTCGCGCACGCCGTCTCCCAAGCTGCCGTAGCGCCACGTACACGCGTCCGCAAAAATTGTTCGTCCGCCGCGACGGACGCCCCTCGCCTCCCCGTAGAGCAGATGTCGGAACTGCTCCACGGGCGAAGAATGGAACCGGATGGGTGTCGAGATCTGTATGGAAGGGCTGACGAAGTCCTTCGGCCACCAGGTCATCTGGCAGGGCGTCTCGCTGACGCTGACCGCCGGGGAGTTCTCGGTGATGCTCGGCCCTCGGGGACGGGCAAGTCGGTGTTCCTCAAGACACTCGTGGGGCTGTTTTCCGCTCCCCTTGCAGAACATTCATACGAAGGGCAGTCTCACCATGCACTCCGCTCCTCAGGTTCAGACCGTTGAGATCTCCGACGCTGAGCTCGACAACGTCTCCGGCGGCCTCAGCCCGCACGCCAGCGTCATCGCCGGACCCATGGCAGTCAGCGACTCTGATGTCCTGGCGCAGATCGACGCAGTCAAGAGCGAGGCCATGGGAGCCGCCAGCCAGTACCACCAGGCCGGTGTCTCCGTCTCCTTCTGATCGGTAGCCTCGCACAGTTGAGCCGTCGGCAGCCGTCGCCGTGGCTCACACTTGAGCACCCTTCCGCGGCCCCGCAAGGGCTTCGGGAGGGGGCTCATGCGTCAGGGGAAGACCCGTAGTGAGCACCGCATTAGCAGTTCATCTTCAGCTACGTGCGGGCTGCCGCGTTGCTACTACAGGGGCTCAAGGCAGGCCCCTTGCTACCGCCAAGGTCCTTGTGTGTACGACTCTGTTGCCGTCATCTTCTGCCGTCAGGATCCGCGAAGCACCGGCACTGGTTTTGTTAAAGCTGAGCGAGAGGGCCGCGCAGGTGGTCCAGCACCGTTGCCAGGTAGAGGACTCTGTAGGGCGATGCCGCCGGGGGCGAGCTTGGCGATGTTGTAGGTGACCGAGCTGTCCCTCAGTGTCGTGTTGGCGCCGAAGTCGTTGGTGATACCGCTGCCCTGGGCGTTCGAGCCGATGGCCCGGTTGGCGAAGACGCGGCTTCTGTTCCCACGGTCGGTCCCGCCACGGGACCCTTATCGACAGGTGCTGTACGCCGCTCATCCAGCTGGCCTATGACCAGATGCCGCCAAGCGCCAGACCGCAGATGGACGGACGTGGCATCTGCTCCGAGTGTGCGGCCGATCTCCATGCGAAGGTCAAATGCCGCAACTGCAGGGGCAAAAGCGGGGGGTTGGGGTTGACATGCTCTTGACGGTGACCTGCGGCGGCTGCATGGTGGCAGCACTTCGAGCCTGACTCGAATTCAACTGCCATGCAGTTCCTCTCACCTGTCCCGGCCCCGGCCGCCCGCCCCCGGCGGCCGGGGCCGGGACAGCGCCCCCACGAGTGCCCCATGAGTGCCCCACAACTTCCAGGAGGCTCGATGGAACAACGTTCCGCACAAAGAGATGGCCGCCCCTCTCCTCACATACGCCGTGCCCAGCGAGCGGCAGCCCTGCTGACCGGGCTCATCACTCTCGCATTCACCGTGCTGGCCGGAGGTGTGGTCGGCGCCGGTGCCGCGCAGGCCGCGGTGCCCGCGCGGGCGGCCTCGTCGCCGGTACTCGACTTCGGTTGCGCCCACCCCGCGCACGCGGGGCAGGCGCGCTGTTTCGGCATGATGCGGGCGCACCGCACCTCGTCCGGCCTGCTGGCGCCGCTGACCACGGGGTCGCCGACGACGGTCGGGTACGTGCCGTCGGACCTGCGTTCCGCATACAACCTCGGCGGGACGTCGGGCGGCGGCCGCACCGTGGCCATCGTCGACGCGTACGACGACCCGTCCGCCGAGGCGGACCTCGGCAAGTACCGCAATGCGTATGGGCTTTCGGCCTGTACGACGGCGAACGGCTGCTTCCGCAAGGTGAACCAGAACGGGCAGGCGTCGCCGCTGCCGTCCGCTGACGCCGGTTGGGCCGAGGAGATCAGCCTCGACCTCGACATGGTCTCGGCGACGTGCCCTGACTGTCACGTCCTGCTCGTCGAGGCCAACTCGGCCAATACCGGCGACCTGATGAAGGCCGAGGACCAGGCCGCCGCGACCTCGGGCGTGGTCTCGATCTCCAACAGCTGGGGCGGCGCCGAGGACTCCACGATCACCTCTGACGACAGCCACTTCAACCACCCGGGGATCGCCGCCACCGCCAGTTCCGGGGACTCCGGCTACGGGGTGTCCTGGCCGGCGTCCTCGCCTTACGTCACCGCCGTCGGCGGTACGTCGCTCAACAAGGCGTCCAACTCGCGCGGTTGGAGCGAGACCGCCTGGGGTTCGACTACCGGTACGAGCGGTGCGGGGTCCGGCTGCTCGGCGTACGAGGCGAAGCCCTCTTGGCAGCACGACACCGGTTGCGCGAAGCGTACGGTCGCGGACGTGTCCGCGGTCGCCGACCCGAACACCGGCGTCGCGGTCTACGACACGTACAACACGTGCGGCACCAGCTCCTACTGCGACCTGCTGATCTCGCTCGGGGCCGTCGCGGGCGCGGACGGCTGGGTGCAGGTGGGCGGCACGAGCGCCTCGTCGCCGATCATCGCGAGCGTGTACGCGTTGGCAGGGAACACCGGTTCCGTGACTGCCGGTTCATACCCGTACAGCCACACCGCGGCGCTGAACGACGTCACGTCGGGCTCGAACGGCGCCTGCGGAAACTACCTGTGTACGGCCGGCCCCGGTTACGACGGACCGACCGGACTCGGCACTCCGAACGGCACCGGCGCCTTCTGACGCCCCGCGTCGTGCATCGGCCCCTGCCCGAACTCTACGGGCAGGGGCCGACCTCTGGGCGTGATAGGCGGTTCTCGGTCAGCGGTTCTCGAATCCGCCGCCGGTACTCGGGGGGCTGCTAGGCCTTGCAGAACTTGGCTATCGCGGCGGCCGCGCCGGCGTTGAAGCCCTTCTCGTAGTTGGGGTCCAGTGCGGTCACGCCCTGCGGCGCCTGTGCCTTGCAGGTCGCCTTGGCGACGTTGAAGCCGTCCGTGAAGCCCTTGGCGAACTGCTGCTGGGCTTGGGACTGTTCGGCCTGCTGGACCGTGCCGCATGACAGCAGCGGCCCGCCCTCCTCCTGCATGGTCACGGGCCCTCCCTGGGAAGAGGCCGAAAGGGTGCCTTGGAGCGCTCCGTCAGCCCCAGCGTGCAGTGTGACCGTGATGGTGCCTTGACGGACTCGCACCGTGGCGCCTGGTGTCAGTTCCTGCCCGATGATGGAGAACGAGGTGGAGCCGGCGACTTGTGTCACGTGGCAGGTGGCCGAAGGCGCGACCGCCTGGGCGGAGCCGGCGGTGAAGGGCACCGAGCCGAGTGCCAGCGAGGACACTGCTAGGGGTGCCAACGCGGCAAGGCGCACACGTCCGTTCACTGTTCTGCCTTTCTTTTGGGGCATACGGAATCGAATGCAGGGCCGAGAGGATCGAACGCACGGGACAGGCGTGAATGAAGATGCGGTTCCACGCCTCGGCGGCGCGGTCTCACCGTCCGGAGCCGGGAGGCCAGGAGTGTCCCCGAGTGGCCTCTCGCGCAGGGCCCCGCATTCGACGAACGGCCACTGCGAGACGGATAGCGACCGTGCGGTTACGCTTAATCATCTCAAGGTCACATCCCTCTGTCGACTCGAGGCGCACCAGGCAGAAGGCCACAGCACATGCCTCGTCCCGTGCCGTTTGAACCGGCACGGTTCGGCCCCCGGACGCCCGGGGCCGACGCCCCGCTCCCGTGACCGAGGGGCTGTGGTCTCGTCCGTGAACCCCTTCCCCGGTATCCGATCGTGGGTCAGGGCAGCGGACGGCCTGGGGCCGTCGACCGACGATCCCACGTGGCGTGACGCGCCTCGGTGCGCCACCTCATTCAAGAAAACCCAGCAGGATAGGGGTGCACCGGCATTGCGGTCAGGAGTGCGCCTAGATGTTGTCGACGACGTTGCTGACACCGGTACCGCCGGTGCGGCTGCATGCCGCGCACGCGACCAGGACGGCCGCAGCCGCGATGACGAGGCTTCGTCTCATGGCTTATCTCCCGAAAGGGGCGCTGACCGCAATTGGACTGTCGGTACGTCGGATCCGGTCGACGGTGAGCGTACGTGGCAAGCCGTAGTGCTGTCTGCCGATCTCGCTCACTTCGGCAACTCCCGTCTCATGCGGGGCGAACCGGGACCTCACGCCGCGCTGTGGTGAGAGGCGCGCCGTCGTGGAGGGGCCATGCCTCCGGGAGGCAACGCGCGTGACCCTATGATGCGAAATACATCTAGGTCGGCGGGGAGACGGTCGTTGCAGGCGTTCACACTCACGTACGTGCCAGAGCCCGGAGATCTGGCGGAAGCATCTGCCATGTCGCCTCGGCTGCGGCGCTCTCGGAATCGGGCAGTGCGCAATGCGGCTTCGAGTCTGCTGGTTATGGTGCTGTTGGGAGTGATTGAGATAAGCGTCCCGGAAAAACCGCCGGCCACCTTCCTGATCATGTTCCTGTGCGCAGGACTGTTCGTGAAGTACGCCCGGACCGTGCTCATCCTCTCTACCGGTTGGGGTATGCGCCGCGCGGCAGACAAGGTGGGGAGCCGATCCGGGAAGGCGCCGCAGGTACATGAGGCGACGGTCGCCGCGGATGGACTGACGGTGCGCATGAACGAGAGAACCTGTTCCTACGCGTGGGAAGCGTTTGGCGGGTTCGCGGAAACCGTGCGCCAGTTCATTCTCCTGGATGCCTCGGGTGAGCCCACTTTTTCCTTGCCCAAGCGGGGCTTCACGGATGAGTCGCTGGTCCCGGCATGCCGCCAGCTGATTGCGGAGCGTTGCCGAGCCGTCTAGCAGGCGCGAGTGGCCGCTCCGGCGAATCCCCGGGGTGCCTGGTGATCAGGGGCTCAGTGTGGCGCGGTGTGGGCTTTCTGCGGAGAAGTGATGTGTGTAAGCAGCACCCTCCACATGGAGGTTGATCTTGCGCCGATCCCCGCCGTTACCTGTGACGCCCAGTGAACGTCATTGCAAATCCAGGTTAGTTGACGAACCGAGGTGTGCGTTGTGCCTTTGAGACAACGTTCTTCCATGGCAGACAACTTGGGCTCTTCAGAAGCTGAAGGCCACTACGACGTACGGAGAGGGGCGGCCGCCTACGCCCCGATCGTGGGGGCGTTCGGAGCCCTTGCTGTTCCCACTGTCACGGTTCTGTTCACCAGTGCTCACCAGGGCAATAGGGCCTTCGTCACGCTGGCAACGGGGCTGCTCGTCATTGCCATCATCGCAAGCCTCACCGGTTCGATTGCCTTGGCAGGGATCGGTGCTGAACAGGACGAGACGGCCAATCTCCCGCCAGCAGTCATGTACACGGCTGTGCCGGTCGTCGTGTCCATAGTCTCCGTTCTCGCCGCCTTCGAAGTCCTCTCGGCGATCTACCTGCCGACTGCACGGACTCTGTTCTCGCTCATCACCGGAGCGGGAGGGGCGGCCAGCGCCTACTTCACAGCCTTTACGGTAGGCGACAGCCACCGTACAGGTCCCCGCGATCCACAAATACGCCCATCTTGGCTGGACAAACAATGGATCAAAGACCAGAAAGACGCCTACGCGAAAGGTCAACGGCTTGCCGTCATCGGGGTGCTCCCGATCTTGATCGCAATGGTTGTACGAGGCCTTGGCGGCCACTTCATGCCGACCACTGCAAGCGTGAACACGCTCGTAGGCGCTGGCCTCCTGCTCGCTATGGCGGGAGTCATCCTTGGCGTTCAGCGCACAGCCCACGCCTTGAGGGATGAAGATCAAAAAGGCATCAGAGACTACGAGGCTTACGGCACGACTGTGGCCGTGAGTCTTTACACCGTTGCTTTGATCGTTTTCTTGCCGTGAGCTGATCAAGGAGTGTAGCTGCTGCGGGAGTCGACTGCTGTCAAGCGTTGCCGTCACCTGGTCGGCCGACAGCTGATCAACGAGTACATCGCCCGCGAACACGCTGGCGTCCGCAAGGAGATCATCTCCGCGCAGCCCGGCAACCGCTCCCGCGAGGACCTGGCGTTCTCCTACGAACGTGACCGCAGCGTCCTCCAACAGGGCCTGCCCATGCGGACGCTGTACCACAGCTCGGTAAGACGCGTCCCCACGGTCGGCGACTGGGCCAAGGCCATGGCAGCCCACGGCGGGGAAATCCGCACGATCAACGGCCGCTTCCCCCGCAGCATCGTCTTCGACCGCCGCGTGGCCTTCGTCCCCGCACAGAGCGGCGGCGGCGAGCCCTCCCCGGACGAGTGCGTGATGATCACGGATCCGTACGGCGTGGGCCGGATCGTCGACGTCTTCGACATGTTCTGGGAGCGCGCCCAGCCGTGGCACGGCGGAACCCGCGGTGAAGACAAGGGCCTTCTCACCACCGACACCCAGCGGGCGATCCTGCGCGAACTGTGCCTGGGCCGCACGCAGGCGCAGGCAGCGAAGAACCTCGGTATCGGCGCGGCCTGGATCAACGAGCAGCTGGGACAGCTCCGCAAGAAGCTCGGCGCGCAGACCCTGAATGAGGTCATCTACTGGTGGGCGACGTCCCCCGACCACGAAGAGCAGGACTGACCCGCTAGGGGCACCCCGGCTACGAGGCGACCGGGGTGCGCCAGGTCAACGTGACCCGGTCGTCCACATCCCGCACCCCGCGCGCCCGCGCCGGATGCACCTTGATCTCGCACACCAGCAGCATCACCAGGGCCCGCCTGGAGGCGAACGGCGCGTGTTCCCACCAGCGGGCCAGGTCCTCGACCCCGCCCAGCGGCACGTCCACGGCCTGCTCCAGGAACCGCAGCCGCGCCCGAGCCTTCTTCAGGCGTTCGCCGACCTGCCGGTCAGCGGCGACGAACGCGGCCCGCGACAGCTCGCCTCGCGCATACGGGTCGGCAAGCTCGGTCCGCGACTTCTCCAGGTTGGCGATCTGGGCGCGGATTGCATCGGCGTCACGGGCCATGCTCGCGCGCGCGACTTCCAGGGCGGCGACGGCGCCCGGGCGCAGCAGCTCGCCCAGAACAAGCTCGGCGACGTATTCCTCGAGCAGCGCCGCATTGATGCGGATCTTCCCGCACCCGCCGCGGCCCTCGAAGCTGGTCTGGCAGCGGTAGGACGGAGTGCCCGCGCCGGTGCGTGCGCCCGCCATGCGCTGCCCGCACTGCCCGCACACGGCAAGGCCGCCCGCCAGCAGGTACTCGTGATCGGGTGAACGGTCCTGATCGCTTCGGACGCTGCCCGGCCGGCCGGGGCGCTGCTGCAGCCACCGGAACTCCTCCGGTGTGATCAGCGCCTCCCGGCCTGTCTCGACCAGCTCATGGGTATTGGGGTCCCGCTCCAGTCCGGCGATCGCCGGGTTGTCCAGCAGACGACCGAGCGTCATGGACGTCCACTCGCCGCCCATCGTGCCCCGATAGCCCTCGGCGTTCATCCACGCGGCGACCTCAGCCTGTGACTGCCCGGCCTGGATACGGCCAACGGCCTCACGTACAACTTGCCGCTCATCGGCGCGGACCCGCGTCAGTGCCTGGTTGTCGAAGCCGTACAAGCGCGGCATGCCACCGTTCCCACTTCACTCGTGGCCCGCAGCGTTATCGTCGCAGCGAGCCGACCCCCAGTGCCTCCCACAGGGCTGCCGTGGGGATGCGTACCGTGCCCCCCATGGTCAGCGTCCTCACAGGAAACCGGCCAGACTTGATCAGGCTGTACGCCTTGTTGTGCCCGATCCCCAGTGCGCGCGCCGCAGTCACGACGTTGACCGTCGCGGGCAATGCCAGGACCTCTTCGAAGGTCATCCCGCGCTGGTCGGCGGCCGGGGTGATCGTCGTCGCCATCTTCGTTGTCGCGTTCTCCCCCACGCCAACATGTGCCACACCATACACGGCGCCCTGGTAAGGGCCAGTATTCGTGAGCAATATGAGGTAAGAATGTGCGCCGACGGTGATAACCCGGCGTAGGGGTGGGGGACGGTGTTCGAGGAGAAGACGTACAAACGGTGTGGCTGCTCAGGCCCGCTGTTCGACAAGAGCGGTGCCCCCCAGATCGACGACAGCGGCGCGCAGAAGGTCGGCCGGCTGGGCGCGAACTGCCCGCGGCTCAAGGACCGCAACCACGGCTCGTGGTCCTTCCAGATCGAACTGGAGCCTGACGGCAGCGGGGAACGCAAGCGCGTCCGGCTGGGCGGTTTCCTCACCCAAGCCGAGGCCGCAGCCAAGGCCGAGGAAGTGTGGAGGGCGTCCAAGGCCGGCGTGAACGTCCTGTCGGACGAGACCGTCGCACAGTTCCTGACGCGCTGGATCAAGAAGAAGAAGACCGAACTCAAGCGCACCACCGCCCACGAGTACGAGCGCGACATGGAGCTGTACCTCGTCCCGCACCTCGGCGCGCTCAAGATCCGCAACCTGCGTGCCCGCCACTGCCAGGCCATCTTCGACTGGATCCTCAGCGACAACGAGCGCCGCGTGGAGCACCGTGCCAGGGTCGCCGAGCTGGAGAAGGCCGCCGACGCGGCGTCCACCGCATGGCGTGAGGCACCGACCGGGAACCCGGAGGAGAAGAAGGAGCGGGCTCGCCGGCGGGGAGTGTGGACGGCAGCGCGTGACGAGTACCTGGCCGAGCGGAAGAAGCTGCAGCGCACCACCGGCCCGGCCACCATGCTCAGCATCAAGGCCACCCTGTCCTCCGCGCTCTCCGACGCGCTGAAGGAGGAGCTGATCGCCAAGAACTACGCGCAGCTCGTGACCCTCCCCAAGGTGACCAAGCCGCGCGCGCTCGCCTGGACCCCGCCACGCGTGGCCCGCTGGAAGCGGACCGGCGAGAAGCCGAGCCCGGTCATGGTGTGGACGCTGCAGCAGACCGCCGAGTTCCTGGACTTCGTCGTCGATGACCGGCACTTCCCCGCCTGGCACCTGGTCCTCTTCCACGGCCTGCGCCGCGGCGAGCTGGTCGCGCTGTCCTGGGACGAGGTGAACCTGGACGAGGAGGTCATCCACATCACCGAGCAGCTGGTGTCCATCTCCTACGAGGTACACGAGGACGACCCGAAGGCCGACAGCGTCCGCGACATCAAGCTGAACCGGGACTCGGTCATGCTGCTGCGGGCCTGGCGCGAGAAGCAGGCCGCCGAGCTCGAGCAGTGGGAGTCTGCCGGCGTACCCGCGCCCGCCGGGGCCGCCAACCGGGTATTCACCAAGGAAGACGGCTCGGAGTACCACCCGCAGTTCTTCACCGACCGCTGGGACCGGCTGGGGGAACTGTCCGGGCTGCCGCCGATCCGGCTCCACGACGGCCGCCACGAGGCGGCAAGCCTGGCGCTGGCCGCCGGCGTCGCCCCGAAGGCTGTGCAGGCGATGCTCGGTCACGCCTCCCTGCGGATGACGAGCGACACCTACCAGACGGTCCTGCCCGAGATGCACGCCGCAACCGCCTCGGCGTCCCTGGACCTCGTCACCGCCTACCGGAAGGCGGAGGAGGCGGCGAAGGAGACGCTCGGGCACTCCTCGGTGGGGACGACGACCGACACCTACGTGACGACGCTGCCCCAGCAGGCAGCGAAGCAGGACGTGAGGAAGGCGCTGAAGGCGAAGAAGGCGCGCAGGCGGGTGGCCTGACCGGGCGTGTGGCCCCTCTCGTCCGAGGGCGGGCCACACCACGGCCACACGATGTGTATTTCCAGCCCCTCACAGGCCGTGGTGTAGACCACGAACTGATCAAGGAATCGCGAAAGTCCAAGGTCAGAAGTAGTGACCTGGGCCTTGTTGGTGGAGCCGCTTTCGGGATTCGAACCCGAGACCTACGCATTACGAGTGCGTTGCTCTGGCCATCTGAGCTAAAGCGGCACGCTGCCCGCACTATGGTGCGATCAGCAACGTCGGTAAGTCTACACAGTTTCCCGGGGTGCTCCGACCAGGCCCCCGGAGGCGTCGGCTCCGGGGGCGCCAGGGCGGCTACGAGCAGCGCTTCCCCTTCGCCGGGGGCGTGCCCTGGAGCAGATAGGTGTCGACCGCCCCCTCGATGCACTTGCTGCCCCGGCCGTAGGCGGTGTGGCCGTCGCCGTCGAAGGTGAGCAGCCTGCCGGAGGCGAGCTGGGCGGCGAGGGACTGTGCCCAGCGGTACGGAGTCGCCGGGTCCCGGGTCGTGCCCACCACCACGATCGGCGGCGCTCCCTTCGCTTGGATCCGGTGCGCCTGACCCGTCGCCCTGACCGGCCAGTAGGCGCAGTTCAGTGCCGACCAGGCGAGCCCCTTTCCGAACACCGGTGACGCCTTCTGGAACTCCGGGAGCGCCTTCTCCACATCCTCGGGACTCGAGAACGCCGAAGGCAGATCCAGGCAGTTCACGGCCGCGTTCGCGAACATCAGGTTGGAGTACCTGCCGTTCGCGTCCCGCTCGTAGTAGGTGTCCGACAGGACGAGCAGTCCCGCGCCGTCGTTGCTCTTCATGGCCGAGGTCAGCGCCTCCCGCAGCTGCGGCCAGGTCGCCTGGTCGTACATCGCGGCGATCACCCCGCTGGTGGCCAAGGCCTCGCCGAGCTTGCGTCCGTCCGCGTCGCCGGCCGGGATGGGGGACGCGTCCAGCTTCGTGAAGAAGGCCTTGAGGTTCTCGCCGACCTGCGCCGGTGTCGTGCCCGGGCCGCCCAGCGGGCAGTCGGCGTGCTTGACGCAGTCCTTCGCGAAGGACTGGAATGCCGTGTCGAAGCCCGCGGTCTGGTCCTCGTTCAGTTGGCGGGCGGACAGGGAGGGGTCCATCGCCCCGTCCAGCACCATCCGGCCCACGCGCTCCGGGAACAGTCCCGCGTACGTCGCCCCGAGGAACGTCCCGTACGAGGCCCCCACGAAGTTCAGCTTCCGGTCGCCCAGCACCGCGCGCAGGACGTCCATGTCCCGGGCGGCCTCCACCGTGGAGACATGGCGGAGCAGGTCCCCCGACCGCTGCCCGCAGCCCTCGGCGAACTGCCGGTACGCGTCGACCAGCTGGTTCGTCTCCCGCTGGTCGTCGGGAGTCATGTCGGTCTGTGTGAACGCGTCCATCGCGCGGCCGCCCAGGCATTCCACCGGATCGCTGCGCCCCACGCCGCGCGGGTCGACGGCGACCATGTCGTAACGGGCGCGGACCTCCGCCGGGTAGCTGACGGCCGCGTACTGCTGCAGATAGCCGATGGCCGACCCGCCCGGGCCACCCGGGTTCACCAGCAGCGAGCCGAGGGACTGGCCCTGACTGCCCGTGGCCCTCTTGCGGGAGACGGCCAGGCTGACGTCGCCGGAGAGCGGCTTGTCGTAGTCGAGCGGCACCTTCATCGTGGCGCACTCGAAGCCGGAGGCTCCGCAGGAGCGCCAGTTCAGCCTCTGTGCGTAGTAGGGAGACAGCGCCGACGGTGTGGACCGGGGCAGCGCGGGCAGCGCCACATCCACCGTCGCGGATGTCGAACTCCCGGCTGAGCAGGCCGACATGAACAGCGCGGCGGCGGCCAGCAGCATGCCGCCCGCCCGCGTCACCTGATGCGGTCGGGCGGAAGGGAGAGAGCGGGTCGGGCGGGGACGGCGAGATGGTCCAGGAATGCGCCTGATGTGCATCTGGTGAGCGTAACCCTGCGCAATGGATTGATCACGATAGGTGGCTAAGGCACTTCGTACGAGTGACGAAGTCAATCCCTCGCAAGCGGTATCAGCCCGCACGCAGGGCCATGGTCATCGCTTCGACCGCCAGCAGGGGGGCCACATTGCGGTCCAGGGCGTCCCGGCACGCGGCGATCGCCTCGATACGGCGGAGTGTGGACTCGGGCGTGCCGCCGCGGGCCAGGCGCTCCAGCACCTCCGTGTCCGTGGTGGCCAGGGCGAGGCGGGAGCCGAGCTGGAGGGCGAGGACGTCGCGGTAGAAGCCCGTGAGGTCGGAGAGCGCCTGGTCCAGGCTGTCCCGCTGGGTACGCGTCCTCCTGCGCTTCTGCCGCTCCTCCAGCTCCTTCATCACGCCCGCGGTGCCGCGCGGCATCCGGCCGCCCTGCACCGCGCCGAGCGCCGCCTTCAGCTCCTCGGTCTCCTTGGCGTCGACCTCCTCCGCGAGCTGCTTGGAGTCCTCCGTGGCCGCGTCGACCAGCTCCTGGGCCGCCCTGAGGCAGTCACCGATGTCGTCCGTCCTGAGCGGAAGCTTCAGTACGGCGGCGCGGCGGGCCCGGGCGCCCTCGTCCGTGGCCAGCCTGCGCGCGCGCTCGACGTGCCCCTGCGTGGCGCGGGCGGCGGCGAAGGCGATGTCCGGCTCGATGCCGTCGCGCCGGACGAGCATGTCCGCCACCGCGTCGGCCGAGGGCGTGCGCAGGCTCAGGTGGCGGCAGCGGGAGCGGATCGTCGGCAGGACGTCCTCCAGGGACGGGGCGCACAGCAGCCAGACCGTACGGGGAGCGGGCTCCTCCACGGCCTTCAGGACCGCGTTGGCCGATCTCTCGTTCAGCCGCTCGGCGTCCTCGACGAGGATCACCTGCCAGCGGCCGTTCGCCGGCGCGGTGAACGACTTGCGGACCGTGTCGCGCATGTCGGCGACGAGGATCTGGGTGCCCACGGCGGCGACCGTGGACACGTCCGCGTGCGTACCGACCAGAGCGGTGTGGCAGCCGTCGCAGAAGCCGCAGCCCGGGGCGCCGCCGAGCGCGCGGTCGGGGCTCACGCACTGCAACGCGGCCGCGAAGGCCCGAGCCACCTGCGTATGCCCCGCACCGGGCGGTCCCGTGAACAGCCACGCGTGCGTCATCTTGGACGCCTCGGGCGGCGGGGCTCCGTCGGCGGCAGCGGTGACCAGGGCGTCGGCGTCACGGGCAGCCGCGCCGAGCTGCTCGCTCACCTTCTCCTGGCCCACCAGGTCGTCCCACACGGTCATGGGACACCGCCCTTCCGTCGCACTCCGCCCAACGCGATCCATTGTGCGGGTGACCACTGACAACGAACGAGGCACCCGCACCGCCCCGGGCCTCTCCGCCACGCGAGGCACCCCTTGTGCCCGCGAGGCACCCCAGGGTGCGACCGGCTCAGCGCCGCACCGCGCCACGTGCCCGGCTCAGCGCGCGACCCGTGTCGCGCCGGGCTCAGCGGCGCCGACCGCGCCGCGGGCCGTCGTCGTCCCGCTCCTCGTCGTCCCGGGGACCGAGCAGCTCGTCCGCCAGGCTCGGGAGGTCGTCCAGCGGGGTCTCCTCCGCCCACTCCGGGCGAGACCGGCTCTGGGGGCGGCCCTCGGCGTCCAGCTGTGGCAGCTCGCGCGTGCGCTCCTCTGCTCCGTCGGGACGCGCCGCGGGGCGCTCGTCGCGGAAGAAGCCCGGCGGCACCCGGTCCTCAGGAGCACCGGCACCGCCGTCCCGTACCGCAGGCAGCACGGCCGTCTCGTCGGCGGCGCCCGGCACCACCGGCGGGAGCACCGCCGTCTCGTCGGCCGCGCCCTTCGGCTCGGGCGGCTTCGGCAGCTTCGCCGTGGTCTCCGCCTCGGTCTCCCGCCCGCGAACCTGAGGCAGGACGGCGGTCTCGTCCACCGGACCGCCCGACGCGTTCGTCGGCGTCACGAACGGGGTGGGGACGGTGATCTCGTTGTCCGGCGAGGAGTCCTTCGGGGCAGCGCCCCCCGCGTCACCGGCAGCGGACGCGGAAGCACCGCTCGCCGCACCGGAACCGGACACCGTGGCGCCGGGGCCCGCCGTATCCGAGGCCGCCACGGCGGCCGACGCCGCCGCCTCGGCCGCTGCCCGGCGCGCCTCCTCGGCCCGCAGCAGCGCCTCCTCGGCCTTCCGCTGCTTCTCTATCCGGCGCGCCTCGGCCTCGGCTCGCAGCCGGGCCTCCTCCTCGGCCTGCTTGCGGCGCCGTTCCTCCTCGGCCTTCCTGCGCGCCTCCTCGGCCGCCCGCGCCTGCTCCTCCGCGAGCAGCCGCGCCTGCTCCTCCTCGGCACGCCGACGGGCTTCCTCGGCCCTCTGCCGGGCCTCCTCCGCCTGGCGCTCGGCCTCGCGGCGCTGGGCCTCCTCGAGCTCGCGCCGTTCGCGCTCCTCCTCCTCGGCCCGCAGCCTGGCGAGCTGCTCCTGGCGCTCTCGCTCCAGCCGCTCCTCCTCGGCCTTGCGCGCGGCCTCATCCTCGGCCTTGCGCCGGGCCTCCTCCTCGGCCTTCCTGCGTGCCTCCTCCTGGGCCTTCACCTCGGCCTCGGAGAGCGGAAGCATCTGGTCGAGCCGGTGCCGGATCACGGTCGTGACCGCCTCGGGCTCCTGTGCGGCGTCGACGACGAGATAGCGCCCGGGATCGGCGGCGGCCAGCGTGAGGAAGCCGGACCGCACGCGCGCGTGGAACTCGGCCGGCTCCGACTCCAGCCGGTCCGGTGCTTCGGTGAACCGCTCGCGCGCCGTCTCCGGTGCCACGTCGAGCAGGACCGTCAGATGCGGCACAAGGCCATTGGTCGCCCACCGGTTGATGCGGGCGATCTCCGTCGGGGACAGGTCGCGCCCGGCTCCCTGGTAGGCGACGGAGGAGTCGATGTAGCGGTCAGAGATCACGACCGCGCCCCGCTCCAGGGCCGGCCGTACGACCGTGTCCACGTGCTCCGCGCGATCCGCCGCGTACAGCAGCGCCTCCGCGCGGTGCGACAGCCCGGCGCTCGAGACGTCCAGCAGGATCGACCGCAGCCTCTTGCCGACCGGCGTCGCACCCGGCTCGCGGGTCAGCACGACCTCGTGCCCCTTGGCGCGGATCCACTCGGCGAGCGCCTCCGCTTGGGTGGACTTCCCGGCGCCGTCGCCGCCCTCCAGGACGATGAAGAATCCGTGCGCCGCGGGCACTTCCACGGGTTCGTCGCCGCCGCGCAGCGCATCGCGCAGGTCGTGCCGCAGCGGCACGCCGGAGCGGTCGTCGGCCTTCGCGAGGACGAGCGCCGCCACGGGCAGCAGCAACGCGCCGACCAGCATCAGCGTGAAAGCGGCGCCCCCGTGGGCGAACACGAACTTGCCGTTGTCCAGCCGGTGCGGCCCGATGCCTCCGGCGACCACCGGGGCCACCAGCGCACCCACGGCGATGAAGACCCGGACGACCGCGTGCAGATGCTCGGTCGTGCGCACCCGCCGGTGGTCCTCGGCCTCCTGGTCGAGCAGCGTGTGCCCGGTGTTGGCCGCGACACCGGCACCGATGCCCGCGAGAGCCAGGACGAGCAGCACGGTGGTGACGTCCGGGACGAGCCCGGCGGCGAGCAGCGCGACGCCGGTGAAGGCGATCGCCAGTGCGAGCAGCCGGCGCCGGGACAGCGACGGCAGCATCCGGGGCGCCGTACGGATGCCGACGCCGGTGCCGCCGGTCACCGCGAGGACCAGCAGGCCGTAGAGCACCGGGCCGCCGCCCAGGTCCTTGGCCTGCAGCACGGCGACGGCGACGGAGGCCGAGACCGCCCCCGCGACGGCCGCGCAGGCCGGCACCAGCAGCGGGATCGCGCCTGTACGGCCCTTGTCGACGCCCGTACCCGTCCTGGGACGGCGCAGCCCCTCCAGCGGGGACCGCGCCCGGGGGGTGCGGGTGGCGGGCAGTTCGAGCGAGGTGATCACCGACAGCGAGGCGGCGAACAGCCCGGCGGCCACGTACGAGGCCAGGGCCACCTGGTGCTGGTCGAACCAGGCGACGCCCGTTCCCAGCAGGTTGTTCAGCAGCGACACGACGGCGAGCCCGGCGGCGGCCAGCGGGACCGCCATGAATCCGGTACGCAACGTCAGGCGCCGCAGCGCGTCCATGTGGTCCGGCAGCGGCCGCACCGTCGCGCCCTCCAGGGGCGGCGCGGGCAGCAGGGCGGGGGCCGCGCTCTCGCGGCACACCGCCCACAGACGCTCCGCCACACCGGTCACGAACGCGGTGACGAGCAGGAGCGCGAGCGCGGTGTCCGGCGTCCACTCGATCCACAGGGGGGCGACGATCAGCAGGGCGGCCCGCAGCCCGTCCGCGCCGATCATGCTCCAGCGACGGTCGAGCGGCCCTTCCTTGGAGGTCAGCGCGTTGAGCGGACCCAGCAGGACGGCTCCGAACAGCAGGACCGCGAGGATCCGCGCGCCGAAGACAGTCGCGATCGCGAACGCCACGCCGCGGTAACCGCCGCCGAAGGAACCCTGGGCGATGGCCGCCTGGAGGGCGAGCGCGACCAGGACGAGCAGGGCGAGGGAGTCTCCGATGCCCCCCACGAGTTGGGCGCTCCACAACCGCTTCAGCTGCGGCCGGCGCAGCAGGGCGCGGACGGCGCGCTCTCGGGAATCTGCGACCAGGGCGTCGTCGGGGGCCGGATTCTGGGCCGTTGGCTGCTCGGCTCGCGTCATGCGTTCAGCCTATCGGCAGCCGCCGACAGCCCGGGGCTGCCGTCCGAACGTGCGCACGCCCCGACACCAAAATGATGCCGGGGCGCGCGTTTCACGAACGGGTTGTGAAGAATCCGCGTCGGTTGTTCGGCCCGCGCGCCCGGCTCTCCCACCCGGTCCCGCGGCCGACCCGTGCCCTCAGTCCTCGGCGCTGTCCTTCGACGCCGCCGTCTTCGCGGCAGCGGTCTTCTTCGCCGTCGTCTTCTTGGCGGCCGTCTTCTTGGCAGCGGTCTTCTTTGCCGCCGTCGCCGCCGTCTTCTTGGCCGGTGCCTTCTTGGCCGGAGCCTTCTTCGCCGTCTTCTTGGCGGGACCCTTGGCGCGCTTCTCCGCAAGCAGTTCGAAGCCCCGCTCCGGGGTGATCGTCTCGACGCTGTCGGCGGAGCGGAGGGTCGCGTTGGTCTCGCCGTCGGTGACGTACGGCCCGAAGCGGCCGTCCTTGACGACGACCGGCTTGCCGCTGACCGGGTCATCGCCCAGCTCCTTCAGCGGCGGCTTGGCGGCCGCCCGGCCACGCTGCTTGGGCTGGGCGTAGATCGCGTGCGCCTCCTCCAGCGTGATCGTGAAGAGCTGGTCCTCGGACTGCAGGGAACGCGAGTCCGTGCCCTTCTTCAGGTACGGCCCGTAGCGCCCGTTCTGCGCCGTGATCTCGACGCCTTCCGCGTCGGTGCCGACGACCCGGGGCAGCGACATCAGCTTCAGCGCGTCCTCGAGGGTCACCGTGTCCAGGGACATCGACGCGAACAGCGAGGCCGTACGCGGCTTGATCGCGTTCTTGCCCGTCTTCGGGGTGCCCTCGGGGAGGATCTCCGTGACGTACGGGCCGTAGCGGCCGGCCTTGGCGACGATCGGCCGTCCCGTGTCCGGGTCGGTGCCCAGCGGGCGCTCGCCGCTGGGCTTGGCGAGCAGTTCCTCGGCCAGCTCGACGGTCAGCTCGTCCGGCGCCAGGTCGGTCGGGATATCGGCCCGCTGGTGCTCCTCGGTGTCCTTCTCGCCGCGTTCGATGTACGGCCCGTAGCGGCCGACCCGCAGCACGATGTCGTTGCCGACGGGGAACGACGACACCTCGCGCGCGTCGATCGCGCCCAGGTCGGTCACCAGTTCCTTGAGGCCGCCGAGGTGGTCGCCGTCGCCGTTCCCGGCGTCCGCGGCGACTCCCTCGACCGTGCCCTCACCGAAGTAGAACCGCTTCAGCCACGGCACGGCCTGCGCCTCGCCGCGCGCGATGCGGTCGAGGTCGTCCTCCATCTTGGCGGTGAAGTCGTAGTCGACGAGCCGCCCGAAGTGCTTCTCCAGGAGGTTGACCACGGCGAAGGACAGGAAGGACGGCACGAGGGCCGTGCCCTTCTTGAACACATAGCCGCGGTCCAGGATCGTGCCGATGATCGACGCGTACGTCGACGGGCGGCCGATCTCGCGCTCTTCCAGCTCCTTGACCAGCGAGGCCTCGGTGTAACGGGCCGGGGGCTTGGTCGAGTGGCCGTCGGCGGTGATCTCCTCGGCGGTCAGCGCGTCGCCCTCGGTGACCTGCGGCAGCCGGCGCTCGCGGTCGTCCAGCTCGGCGTTCGGGTCGTCGGCGCCCTCGACGTACGCCTTCAGGAAGCCGTGGAAGGTGATCGTCTTGCCGGACGCCGTGAACTCGGCGTCCCGCCCGTCGGCGGCGATGCCGCCGATCCTGACGGTGACCGAGTTGCCGATCGCGTCCTTCATCTGGGAGGCGACGGTCCGCTTCCAGATCAGCTCGTAGAGCTTGAACTGGTCACCGGTCAGTCCCGTCTCCGCCGGGGTGCGGAAACGATCACCCGAGGGCCGGATCGCCTCGTGCGCCTCCTGCGCGTTCTTGACCTTGGCCGCGTAGGTGCGCGGCTGCTCGGGCAGGTAGTCGGCACCGTACAGCTGCGTGACCTGCGCGCGGGCGGCGGTGATCGCCGTGTCCGACAGGGTCGTGGAGTCCGTACGCATATACGTGATGAAGCCGTTCTCGTACAACTTCTGCGCGATCTGCATGGTCGCCTTCGCGCCGTAGCCGAGCTTGCGGCTGGCCTCCTGCTGCAGCGTCGTCGTACGGAACGGCGCGTACGGCGAGCGGCGGTAGGGCTTCGACTCGACCGACCGGACCGAGAACCGCGTGTCCTGGAGGGCGGCGGCGAGCGCACGGGCGTTCGCCTCGTCGAGGTGGAGGGTGTTCGCGCCCTTCAGCCGGCCCAGTGAGTCGAAGTCACGGCCCTGCGCCACGCGCTTGCCGTCGACCGTCGCCAGCCGTGCCAACAGCGTCGACGGGTCGGACGAATCGCCCGCGCGGCCGGTCCCGAAGACACCCGTCAGGTCCCAGTACTCGGCGGAGCGGAACGCGATGCGCTCGCGCTCCCGCTCCACGACGAGCCGGGTCGCCACGGACTGCACGCGGCCCGCCGACAGGCGCGGCATGACCTTCTTCCACAGGACCGGCGAGACCTCGTAGCCGTAGAGGCGGTCGAGGATGCGGCGGGTCTCCTGGGCGTCGACGAGCTTCTGGTTCAGCTCGCGCGGATTGCGCACGGCCTGCTGAATCGCGTCCTTGGTGATCTCGTGGAACACCATCCGCTTGACCGGGACCTTGGGCTTGAGCACCTCCTGGAGGTGCCAGGCGATGGCCTCGCCCTCGCGGTCCTCATCGGTGGCGAGGAAGAGCTCGTCGGAATCCCGCAGCAGGTCCTTGAGCTTCTTGACCTGCGCCCGCTTGTCGGCGTTGACGACATAGATCGGCTGGAAGTCGTGTTCGACGTCCACACCGAGGCGGCGCACCTCACCCGTGTACTTCTCCGGCACCTCGGCGGCGCCGCTCGGAAGATCGCGAATGTGCCCGACGCTCGCCTCGACGATGTAGCCGGGGCCGAGGTAGCCCTTGATCGTCTTCGCCTTGGCAGGCGACTCGACGATGACGAGTCGGCGGCCGCCCTGTGCGGTCTCGCTGGTCGGGGACAACTTCGCTCTTCTCTCCGGTCGACTGCAGCCTCCCCAGGCCTTCGTCCCGGGGTCGGGTCATGGTGACGCTGCGGAGTGTGACGGTACAGCCCGCCCCCGTGTCAAACGGGAAAAGCCCGCAACGGCCACTCGAACGGTAACCCGACTACCGGCATTCCTGCCGCCCGGAGTGGCCGGCAGCCCCATCGGCTCTATCCGGAGGGTAATCCGCCGGTTACCGGGGCCCCCGTCGTGCTGCGAACGGGAATCGCGATGTCACAGCAGCGTGAAGCACCATGCACCGAGGGCGAGCGCGGCCATCGCGGCGAGGCTTGTGAGGGCGGCGGATGCGACGCGGTTCACACCCTCGGCGACGGGCTCGCGACGTCGCAGCCGGGCCGCGGTCCAGGTCAGCAGCCCGATACCGAACACGCTGAACACTGTCCCCGCGTAGGCCGCCGGTCCGCTCTCCATGTCCTGTTCCTTCCGATTCCTTCCGATCCTGGCCACCCGCGACAGGTGGCTGACCCGCGCCGGCAGCACCCTGGCGACCTCGGAGAGATCGGGCTGCGCGAGTCCGTCCGTCGCCGCCCTGGACATCCGGGACGGGGTTCGGGTCGCGCCGGAGGGTGATGCCGGGAGTCCCTGACGCGCGACCGACCGTATACGCCGGGGCGGGGGCGCGGGGCGGGTTCGCGCTCCCGACTCGGCTCGAACTGGTCGCTGCGGGGCCGGTTCCGGCGCCCTCTGGAGGATCCGGGTGTCCGGTGACACCCGCTTCCCGCCGCAGGAGCCCTCGCTCCCGTGGATCCCGCACTCCGCACGATCATCTGACCCACCCACAGATTCGCGTACGAAGTCCAGCTCGGGACGCAGCCGGGCGGCGGACGAAACCGCCGGGGCCCCGGGGTGCGCCCCCGCGCTCCCTTGCACGCCGGTTACCGCGCGGGCTCCAGGAACCCCTGTTCGACCAGCAGCCGGATCTGAGCAGGCGTCCGGTCGCGCAGCAAGACGGGGTCCTCGCCGACCAGTTGGGCGATGGCGTCGAGGATGCGCCCCGCGCTCAGCGTGCCGTCGCAGACGCCGGCGAAGCCTGCACCGACCGTGTCCACCTTGGTGGCCCGGCGCATTCCGCGGTTCTGGCGCAGCACGACGTGCTCGGGGTCCTCGGCACCGGGCAGCCCGACCTGCTCCTGGACGACCTCGGCGGCGAGCTTGAAGTGCCCGGCGAGCAAGGCCGCGTCGTCGTGCGTCCGCAGGTAGTCGATGCGGTCGAAGTGCGCGCGCACCGTGTCGCCGAGCGGTTGCTCGACGGGGTGCGGCCACTCCTCGACGGTGATCGAGGGCTCGACGGTGTCCGTCCGGTGCAGTGCGATCCAGCCAAAGCCGACCGCCCGCACCTTGCGCGCCTCGAACTCGTCCAGCCACGCGTCGTACCGCGCCTGGTACTGAGCCGTGTCGTCGCGGTGGTCGCCCGCGTCCCGCAACCACAACTCGGTGTACTGCGTGATGTCCTGGACCTCCCGCTGCACGATCCAGGCGTCGCATCCGCGCGGCACCCACGAGCGCAGCCGGTCCTGCCAGTCCTCCCCCTCCACGTGCTGCCAGTTGGCGAGGAACTGCGCGAACCCGCCCTCGTTCAGCCGCTCCCCCGCCTGCTGAACGAGCGTCCGGCACAGATCGTCCCCGCCCATCCCGCCGTCCCGGTAGGTGAGGCGGGCGCCGGGCGAGATCACGAAGGGCGGGTTCGACACGATCAGGTCGAACGTCTCGTCGTCCCGGACCGGCTCGAAGAGGGAACCCTGGCGCAGGTCCGCGGCCGGGACAGCGGACAGGGCCAGGGTGAGCCCCGCGATGTGCAGGGCGCGTGGATTGACGTCGGTCGCGGTCACGCGGGTGGCGTGCCGGGCGGCGTGCAGCGCCTGGATCCCGGAGCCGGTACCGAGGTCGAGGGCGGAACCGATGGGGGTCCGCACGGTGATTCCGGCGAGGGTGGTGGAGGCGCCGCCGACCCCGAGGACGACATCCTCGTCCCGGCTGCCGATGCCGCCGGCTCCGCCCACCGCGCACCCCAGGTCGGAGACGATGAACCAGTCCTCGCCCCCAGGCCCGCCGAACGGCCGGACGTCGACCGTCGCGGCCACCTCGTCGCCGGCGGTGCGGACCAGCCAGCCGGCGTCCAGGCATGCGTCGACAGGCAGCACGTCCGCCACGCGCGCGTACGGCACGGGCTGTTGCAGCAGGAAGAGCCGTACGAGCGTTTCCAGCGGCGTGTCACCGCGTGTCGCCCGGAGCGCAGGCACTGTTTCGCTCCGGGCGAGCGCCGCGTACGCGGGCGCACCGAGCAGGTCGAGCAGCCCGTCCGCGGTGAACGAGGCCGCGAGCAGGGCATCCCGCAGCCACGCGATCACGTCGGTGCGGTCGTTGGAGGGCAGGGTGGCCGGACTGGAGTTACTCACGCCCCCATTGTGGCGCGGGCGCCCCCGCGACGCGCCGTTCAGCCGGCCGTCGCCGAAGCCGAGGCAGAGGTGGACTTGCAGCTCGCCTGCTGCGCCATGGCCTTGCCGACGTCGCCGGCCTCCAGCTCCTTGAGCGCGTCGTTGCCGCTCTGGCTGAGCTTGTCGAGCCGGGTCGCGATGTTCTTCAGGCCCTCGGCGAACTTCCCCTGATCCTTCGTGTCGAGCCCGTCCACCTGCTTCTTCAGGTCGGCGTAGGCGGTGGAGATGTCGTTGAGCTCCTTGACCGCGTTCTTCTGCTTCGCCGCGCCGTTGTCGACCTCGGGCGCGCCCGAGGCCTGGACGGCGGCGCCGATCGCCTTGTAGGCGTCGGACATGTCCTGGAAAGCCTGCGAGTCGGTCTTCTGGACCTGATCCGGCGTGCTGTTGTCCGAGGTCTCCTTCTGGATCGCGGTGCTGGCGGACGCGATCTTCTTGGCCTGCGGCTGCACCGCGTCGCACACCTGCTTGGCCCAGGTGCTCAGCTTGTCGTCGACTGCGCCGCTGCTGCTGCTGCTGGAGCATCCCGACAGCGCCAGTACCAGTACCGCACCGCCGGACAGCGCGGCCGCGAGCTTCTTGTTCACCGGATTGGTCCCTTCCATGGCTCTCTCGGCCCCGGAACATACACGCCAACCGGGTGACAGCCGCACGCTGAATATTACTTATGTCAGCCATTGCGACCATAAGCACCATGCGAGAGAAGGCTCACGAAGAGGCACGGGACACGGACGGGGCGGGCGTACGGCTCCCGAAGACGCCGTACGCCCGCCCCTTGATCCTTGTCCGACCAGCCGGAAGCCCGGAGGCCGGAGGAACCGGCTAGGAAACCACCGCCGTATCCGCCGAATTGGACACCCGCTCGGCGTTGTCTTCGTCACCCACGGCGATCCCGCGTCGCTTGGAGACATACACCGCGAGCACGATCACGACGATCGCGAGCACGGCGATCAGGATCCGCACGCCGAGACTCTTGTCGCTGCCGTACGAGAACCTGACGATCGCGGGCGCGATGAGCAGCGACACCAGGTTCATCACCTTCAGCAGCGGGTTGATCGCGGGCCCCGCGGTGTCCTTGAAGGGATCGCCGACCGTGTCGCCGATCACCGTCGCCGCGTGCGCCTCGCTGCCCTTGCCGCCGTGATGGCCGTCCTCGACGAGCTTCTTGGCGTTGTCCCAGGCACCGCCGGAGTTGGC
Source organism: Streptomyces sp. NPDC001156 (assembly GCF_053598275.1). Classification (NCBI taxonomy): domain Bacteria; kingdom Bacillati; phylum Actinomycetota; class Actinomycetes; order Kitasatosporales; family Streptomycetaceae; genus Streptomyces; species Streptomyces sp. NPDC001156. Next base: position 23,669 of record NZ_JBSFJX010000026.1, read on the forward strand.
GAGGAAGACCGCCATCAGCGTGCCCGTGCCGATCGCGCCCGCCAGGTACGCGCCGAGCGCGCCGACACCGAAGGTGAACCCGAGTGCGATGGGCGCCAGGACAGCGAGCAGACCGGGGGTGGCCAGCTCCCTGAGGGCGTCCTTGGTGCAGATGTCGACGACCCTGCCGTACTCCGGCGTCTCCGTGTAGGTCATGATCCCGGGCTTCTCCCGGAACTGCCGGCGCACCTCGAAGACCACCGCGCCCGCCGACCTGGACACCGCGTTGATCGCCAGCCCCGAGAAGAGGAAGACGACCGCCGCGCCCACGATGAGGCCGACCAGGTTGTTGGGCTGGGAGATGTCCATGACGAGGCTCAGCGGACCGCCGTCGCCGACCTGCACGCCCACGTCCTGCGCGGCCGTGGTGATGGCGTCGCGATACGAACCGAAGAGCGCCGACGCCGCGAGTACCGCGGTGGCGATGGCGATGCCCTTGGTGATCGCCTTGGTGGTGTTGCCCACCGCGTCCAGGTCGGTGAGGACCTGAGCGCCCGCGCCCTGGACGTCACCGGACATCTCGGCGATGCCCTGTGCGTTGTCCGAGACCGGCCCGAACGTGTCCATGGCGACGATCACCCCGACCGTGGTGAGCAGACCCGTGCCGGCCAGCGCCACCGCGAACAGTGCGAGCATGATCGACGTGCCACCGAGCAGGAACGCGCCGTACACCGCGAGTCCGATGAGCAGCGCCGTGTACACGGCAGACTCGAGACCCACGGAGATACCGGCGAGCACCACGGTGGCGGGGCCGGTCAGCGACGTCTTGCCGATGTCCCGCACCGGCCGCCGGGTGGTCTCGGTGAAGTAGCCCGTCAGCTGCTGGATCAGGGCAGCAAGCACGATGCCGATGGCCACCGCGACAAGCGCGAGGATCCGCGGATCCCCGTCCTTGAGCCGGATCGCCGAGTCGGTGACGCCCTTGAGGTCGGCGTACGAGGACGGCAGATAGCTGTAGACCGCCGCCGCGACCAGTGCCAGCGAGATCACCGCGGAGATGAAGAAGCCCCGGTTGATCGCGGACATGCCGCTGCGGTCGGAGCGGCGCGGAGCCACCGCGAAGATGCCGATCATCGCGGTCAGGACCCCGATCGCGGGCACGATCAGCGGGAACGCCAGCCCCGAGTCGCCGAACGCCGCCTTGCCGAGGATCAGCGCGGCGACGAGCGTCACGGCGTACGACTCGAAGAGGTCGGCCGCCATGCCCGCGCAGTCGCCGACGTTGTCGCCCACATTGTCGGCGATGGTCGCGGCATTGCGCGGGTCGTCCTCCGGAATGCCCTGCTCGACCTTGCCGACCAGGTCGGCGCCGACGTCGGCGGCCTTGGTGAAGATGCCGCCACCGACACGCATGAACATGGCGATCAGTGCCGCGCCGAGTCCGAAGCCCTCCAGGACCTTCGGTGCGTTCGCCGCGTACACCAGCACCACGCAGGAGGCGCCCAGCAGACCGAGCCCCACCGTGAACATGCCGACGACGCCACCCGTGCGGAACGCGATCTTCATCGCCTTGTGCGAGACAGCGGTGAGATCCTTTTCCGGCTCACCCTTCGCCGGTGTGGCCTCACGCGCCGCCGCGGCGACCCGCACATTGCTCCGTACGGCAAGCCACATGCCGATATAACCGGTGGCCGCGGAGAACGCCGCACCGATCAGGAAGAACACCGACCGTCCGGCGCGCTGACTCCAGTCGTCCGCAGGCAGCAGCATGAGCAGGAAGAACACGACCACGGCGAATACGCCGAGCGTGCGCAGCTGCCGGGCCAGATAGGCGTTGGCGCCTTCCTGGACCGCCGCCGCGATCTTCTTCATGCCTTCGGTGCCCTCGCCCGCCGCGAGCACCTGGCGCACCAGGATCCCGGCGACCACCAGGGCCGCGAGGGCCACGGCCCCGATGACCACGATGATCAGGCGGTTGCTGTCGGTCAGGACAGCAGCTGCGAGGGTTGTGGGGTGATCAAACTGTTGAGGGGTAGAAAGCCCCGCCATTCGTCCTCCTTGACGCTTGGGCTGAGCTCAAGAGATGTGGACGGATTGTAGGTACCGGAACCTGATCAAAACAGTGCTCGGCAAACGGAATTGGTCTTCACGTGCTCTTCAGCTAAAGATCGCAGGGCAGTTACTGAACCCGAAAGTGGTAATGCCCCAAAACCATTGACTGGGTTGGCCCTTGATCCAATTATCGCACGATTGATCGTGAAGCAATTCACGACCGCGGTGCGACTGTACAAAAAGAAGAGCCCTGCACAGGCAGGGCTCTTATCGTACGAGAGGTACGAGGCAGGGAAGCGTCTCTGATTGGCTTAGCGAGCCTGAGCGTTGCTCAGCCTTGGGAGCCAATCACCTTCGCGCCCTGGTACTGAACGACAGGAGCCGCCAGCCCGCGTGGCACGTCCCTCCGGACGCTGGTCGACCGGGCCGCAAGACCCGACCGAGGAGGGTGCCCGACCTCGCCTGGGCGCCGGGCGTGCGCGTAGCACTCTGCCACAGGTTCACTACGCTTCGCTAATCCAACTGGTGAGCCTACGGGAAGGTCAGGCCGGGAGCGTGGCCGGCGGCAGGGTCGGCCAGCTCATCCTGATCTGTCCGCCGCTCTCCCCGGCGGTGACCTCGACGTCGTCGACGAGACCGCTGATGACCGCGAGGCCCATTTCGTCCTCTTCGGCCTCGGCGTCCGTCTCGTGGGCGCCTCCGGCACCCGGCGACCTGTCGCCGGGCACCGCGTGCGGCGCCTCGTCGCCGACCTCGATGGAGAACTGCTTCTCCTCCTCGGTCAGCAGCACCCGCACCGGCGCCGAGATGCCGTTGCTCTGGTGCAGTCCGACGGCTCGGGTGCAGGCCTCGCCTACGGCGAGCCTGACCTCGTCGAGTACGGCCTCCTCCACTCCAGCCCGGCGCGCCACCGCTGCCGCCACGAGTCGGGCGGTCCTGACATGTTCGGGCAGCGCGCTGAAGAGGAGTTCAACGGTGGCCATGCATCCCCCTCGGTACTTCGGGCGTGCGATCAGGTGGCCGGGCCGCAAAAAAGCCCGGCCCCCCCGTCTTGCTTCTGCCGTCCGGGCCAAGCGGCCCGGCACGGGTCAGTCGGTGGCCGCCACCGCTTCCTCGACCGAGGTGTGAATCGGGAACACCTTGGTGAGGCCGGTGATACGGAAGATCTTGAGAATGCGCTCCTGGTTGCACACCAGGCGCAGGGAGCCCTCATGGGCCCGGACACGCTTCAAGCCGCCCACCAGAACGCCGAGCCCGGTGGAGTCGAGGAAGTCCACGCCCTCCATGTCGACGACGAGGTGGAAATTCCCGTCGTTCACCAGCTCGACCAGCTGCTCGCGCAGCTTGGGCGCGGTATATACGTCGATTTCGCCACCGACCTCGACGACCGTACGATCGCCGACGGTACGGGTCGCCAGGGACAGGTCCACGGATCCTCCAGCACCTTGCTATCGAGCGGTCGCCCCTCGGGACACCTCGGCGGAGCCCCGGGACGGTTCGCCAGCCGCGATGGCATTCAATCACTTACCGGCAGGCGTGCACGACGCCTTGGTCCCATTGTCCGTCACGCCAGTGACACACTCGGTGCCGATGGCCAAGAATCACCGATCCGATCGACCCTCGACGGGCCCCGTGTCCCGCCTGTCGCCGAGCACGGTCCTGGACCGGCTCGCCGCAGGACCGAGCCGGGCTGCGCGCATCACTCATACGGAGCACTTGCCCCCGCGAGAGGGCCGCCATGCCGTCTGGCCGGACCGGATCCGCGCCGAGGTCATCGCGGCCGTGCAAGCCGCGGGCATCGAGCACCCCTGGGCCCATCAGGCGCTCGCCGCCGAGCACGCCCTCGACGGCGACTCGGTGGTCGTCGCCACGGGCACAGCGTCGGGCAAGTCGCTCGCCTACCTGGTGCCGGTCCTCTCGTGTCTGCTGGACGGCGCACAGGCCCCGAACGGGCGCGGCGCGACCGCCCTCTACCTCGCCCCGACGAAGGCCCTAGCGGCGGACCAGTGCCGATCCGTGAAGGAACTTTCACAACCCCTGGGGCCGGCTGTGCGCGCCGCGGTGTACGACGGCGACACGCCGCCCGAAGAACGCGAATGGGTGCGTCAGTACGCCAACTACGTCCTGACCAACCCCGACATGCTGCACCGGGGCATATTGCCCTCACACCCGCGCTGGTCCTCCTTCCTGCGTGCCCTGAAGTACGTCGTCATCGACGAGTGCCACACCTACCGCGGGGTCTTCGGCTCCCACGTCGCCCAGGTCCTGCGCCGCCTGCGCCGCCTCTGCGCCCGCTACGGCGCCTCTCCCGTCTTCCTGCTGGCCTCCGCGACCGCCGCCGACCCCGCGGTGGCCGCACGGCGCCTCACCGGCCTCCCGGTCGTGGAGGTCGCCGACGACGCCTCCCCACGCGGGGAACTAGTGTTCGCCCTGTGGGAGCCCCCGCTCACCGAGCTGCACGGCGAGAAAGGCGCGCCCGTCCGGCGCACGGCCACCGCCGAGACCGCCGACCTGCTGACCGACCTAGCCGTGCAGGGCGTGCGCTCGGTCGCCTTCGTCCGCTCCCGGCGCGGCGCCGAGCTGATCTCAGTCATCGCCCAGGAACGCCTGGCGGAGGTGGACCGCTCCCTCGCCCGTCGTGTGGCCGCCTACCGCGGCGGCTACCTTCCCGAGGAGCGCCGCGCCCTGGAGCGCGCCCTCCACTCCGGAGAACTCCTCGGCCTCGCCGCCACCACCGCCCTGGAGCTCGGCGTCGACGTCTCGGGCCTGGACGCCGTCCTGATCGCCGGATACCCAGGGACCCGGGCGTCGCTGTGGCAGCAAGCTGGCCGCGCCGGCCGGGCCGGACAAGGTGCCCTCGCGGTGCTGGTCGCCCGGGACGACCCGCTGGACACCTTCCTCGTCCACCATCCCGAGGCCCTCTTCGACCAACCGGTGGAATCCACCGTCCTCGACCCGGACAACCCGTACGTCCTCGCCCCGCACCTGTGTGCGGCGGCCGCCGAGCTCCCGCTGACGGAGGAGGACCTGGAACTGTTCGGCCCAGCCAGCGCGGAGCTGCTGCCTCAGCTGGAGACCGCGAAGCTGCTGCGCCGCCGGACGAAGACCTGGCACTGGACCCGCCGGGAACGGGCCGCCGACCTGACGGACATCCGAGGGGAGGGCGGGCGCCCCGTGCAGATCGTCGAGGCCGGCACCGGACGGCTGCTCGGCACGGTCGACGCAGGCTCCGCCCACACGACGGTGCACGAGGGGGCTGTCCACCTGCATCAGGGCCGTACGTATCTCGTGCGGACGCTCGACCTGGAGGACTCCGTCGCCCTGGTCGAAGAGGCCAACCCGCCGTATTCGACGGTTGCCCGCGACACGACTTCCATCTCCGTCCTGGAGACGGACATCGAGATTCCCTGGGGCGAGGGCCGGCTCTGCTACGGCTCCGTCGAGGTCACCAATCAGGTCGTCTCCTTTCTGCGCCGGCGCCTGATCACCGGTGAGGTGCTGGGCGAGTCGAAACTCGACCTCCCTCCTCGTACGCTGCGCACGCGTGCGGTGTGGTGGACGATCACCGAGGACCAGCTGGACGAGGCCCGGATCAACCCCGAGATCCTCGGCGGCGCCCTGCACGCCGCCGAACACGCCTCCATCGGCATGCTCCCGCTCTTCGCCACCTGTGACCGCTGGGACATCGGTGGTGTCTCCATCCCGCTCCATCCCGACACCCTCCTCCCCACGGTCTTCGTCTACGACGGCCATCCCGGCGGTGCGGGCTTCGCGGAGCGCGCCTTCCACACGGCCCGTGCCTGGCTGACCGCCACCCGCCAGGCCATCGCGTCCTGCGAATGCGATGCAGGCTGCCCGTCCTGCATCCAGTCCCCCAAGTGCGGAAACGGCAACGACCCGCTGCACAAGAGGGGCGCCGTCCGGCTCCTCACGGTGCTGTTGCGTGGAGCCCCGGAGGACACCGAGAACCAGACGCACAATCCGCGAACGGCAGGGAACACGACGGACCGTAGGGACGGGGCCGAGGACGAGGCGGTGGCCGCAGTGGCTAGGGACGAGAAGGAGACCGAGGCGGGGGCCCCGCAGGTCCCCGCGGCGCCGTCGGTTCCGCCGGGCCGGCCCTCGCCCTGACCTCGGCCGCGAACGGCAGCCACTTCCCCACGGCGGCCCACAACTCGGCCCGCCGCCCGACGGCACCCGCCGCGCCGTTCGGCCCGTCCGGCGCACCCTTCAGCTCATGAAGAGCTCGCCCTCGCGGCCCCTCGGACACCAAAGCCCTCCAGTCCGGGAACGCCCGCCCCCTCGGGTCCTGCTACACACCGTCCCGCCACAGCACCGCGGCCAACCGGCGCCGCACCCTCCGCTCGCGCCGCGCGGTGACCACCATCCACGCCAGCCACCACAGCGCCAGCACCCCACACAACATCCCCAGGCTGTGGACAACGTCACCGCTCATGCCGCTTCCGCTCCCCGCACGATCCACATGGCCCACCAAGGGCCCGCTGCCTCCAGCACGCCACCGACCACCAGACAGGCCAGTCCCGCGCCGGTGTGCAGCAACACGTGCAGCGAACGGGCACCGAGCACCGCACCCAGGAGCAGCCCGAGGACCGGCAGCCCAGCGAGCAGGACCGCCGTCGAGCGGGCGCCCGCCAACTGGGCGCGAAGATCCGCCCGCTGGTCGCGCTCGGCGCGCAGGGCCGCCTCCAGCCGGTCGAGCCCGGCCACCAGTCCCGCGCCCCGGTCCACCGCCACCCGCCAGCACGCAGCGAGCCCGGACAACCCGTCGGCCCCCGGCCGGCGTGCCGCCTCCGCCAGCGCGCCCGGTCCGTCCCCGCCGAAGCGTGCCGCAGCCAGCACCACCGCCTGGGCCTCGCCGAGTCCAGCCGAGTCACGCGCCGCACGGAGCAGCGCCTCGCCCGGCTGGCGTCCCGCGCCCACCTCCCCGGCGAGCGCTCCGCACAGCGCGATCACCGCCCCGCCGCGCTCTTCGCGCGCCTGCCGCGCCCCGCGTGCCCGCCGGACCCGACGCAGCAGGGGGCGTTTCCGTCATATCTGGTGTGCCACCCGTTTGACTGTTCCGAGTGGCCGGCGTTGTGCTGCCGGGACAGGCTGGTCGCGGAGTCACACTGCCTGACCTACCCCCCTCGGTCAGGCAGTTGGGAATCCACGCAGGGCACGCCTTCCTCCCGTATTCACGACGCAGGACGGGGCGGGAGGCGCGCTCTCCGTCGACCTCAGCCCGCGCCGCAAGTGCGCATTCCGACGCCCCCTGCACGGCCCGCGTTGGACCGTGCAGGGGGCGTCTCGTCATGCTTGGGGCTTGGCGACGAACGAGCCGAGGCCCGGCTCGGTGTACGTGAGCCCCTCCGCGCGCAGGGCCTGCAGCACCTTGTGTGCCGTCGCGTTGGCGATGCCGAATTCCTCCGTCAACTGCACCACGGATGGCACGCGCGTGCGAGGCGGGTACGTTCCGTCGGCGATCCGCTGCCGGATCACCTCGGCGACCTGCCGCCAGCGTGGGATGTCGGGGGCGAACTCGATCATCACCCCAGCATCGGCATACCTAGTCGTCTACGCGATTCGTGGGATACCTAGCATGCCTGTAATGCTGGCGCTATCTTGAGGTACACAAGACCCCGGCGACCGTGCGACCGGTCCCGGGGCGTGGCCAACCTGATGAGAGCAGGTCAGCATGACTGAGGCTACCGACACCGCACCCGTCTGGGGGAGGGCTGCGCTCCCGCTTCCCGGCGTGGGAGACCTGAGCAAGCAGCAGCAGCGCGGAGCCGCGTGCGTCTGGTGCAAGACGACCCTCACCGCAGAGACGGCCGTCGACCTGGGCGAGCGGCGGATAAGGGTCCTGGACAGCCACGTGGCCGCCTTCCCGCGCGGCTGCGGACCCTGTACTGCGGAGGCCGCGCTCCGCGCCCTGCACGACCACGCGCCCGGCTGCGACGAGTGCGTCGCCGACGCGGGCAGCTGCGAGACCGGCGTGAAGCTGCGCCGCCTCATGCGGGAGGGGCGCCGATGATCTGCGCACGCTGCGACGAGCCGATCAAGAAGGACCAGGAGTACGTCACGCAGGACATCGAAGCCGCATCCGGCCCAGGCGCGGTCATCCACCTGCACAAGTGGTGCCAGCGGGTCGCCGCTGCCCAGCCCCTGCGGTACCCGGCCCACTGACGATCCCCGGCGCGCCTTCGAGCGGGGCGTGTCGGGAAGGGCGGCCGCTACGGCGAGCAGGACAGCGGCCGCCCTGCACAACATCGGCGTGGCGCTGCGCCGCCTGATGCGAGAGGCGCGACGATGACCTGAAAGGCGGGCAACTCCTGGCACGCCCGACGGCCCCAGCCGGCCTCACCCCCCTTGGCCGGCTGGGGCCGCTTCACGCCCGCAGCAACACCCCCTGACCATGCCGAGCAGGGTGAGGCGTGTCCTTCCCGGACCATCCCCGCGCCCCCTACCACTGGAAGCAGGTTCACCCAATGACAAACAGTGACAAGCTGCTCGAGCGCATCGTCAAGCGCGTCAACAGAGCGGCGACTCCTTCGACATCACCATCACCGTCGGCGGCACGCTGATCACCGGGCGGCTCACTTCCCGTGCCGCGTGGCTGGGAAGCAGCATCGGAGCACTCAATCAGGTAGATGCGATGAAGGGCTTCGCAGACGAGTTCGCGACCGAGAGCGGCTCGCTGGACACCGAGGACGCCCTTCACCTCGCCGAGGGCAGGGTCGTGTTCGGCGCAGAGCCCTTGGTCTTCGCTGGGACCGGTTTTCTGCGTGTCCCTTTGGCCAAGGTGGACTCTTGGGCGATCGGCCGCGTGGACATCCGGCGCGACTAGAACGACGGAGTACAGACGCGCCGACGCCCATCAGGCCGCTCTGCGCCTCACGGTCCCGGCTGGGACCCCCGACCCGGCTGAGGCTGCTTCATGTTCGCAGTAACCCCCTGTGACCATTACCTAGTGGCGCTACGGCTAGATATTCGGGTTGCCCGAACCGGTCCCGCCGCTGATGACGTAGGAGAGCCGCGAGGCGATCAGTGCCCGCAGCACCCGGCCCCCGCCCGGCGGCACCTTCCCCGCGGCCACCTGCTCGCCGAGGATGAAGGCCCCCGGCCGGACGACCCGGAGGGACAGGCGCGTGGAGCCGACCGCGACCGGCGGCAGCACCGCGCGCAGCCGGGTGCCGTCGGGCAGACGGGCGTCGACCCACGGTCTGGCGTCGTCCAGCCGCCTCCCGGCCACGGCCGCCAGCCGCTGCACGAGGCGTCGTACGGCCGCCGCGTCCGCGAAGGACACCGCGGTCAGCTCCAGTCCGCCGCCCCGGTCCACCCACACGCGGTCGGGTGCCGAGACCAGGACGTCGGCCACGGAGGGATCGGCGAGCAACGGTTCCAGCGGTCCGCTGCCGACCAGCTCCGAGCGCAGCTGCCGTGCCGCGCCCAGCACCTCGGCGTCCCCGAGCACCCGCCCCTGCTCGCGCAACGCCTGTGCCACCCGCGCGGGGGTCGGCTCAGCCCCGCTCTCGGCCAGCCACTGGCGTACGCCGTCCAGCAGCCGCGTGCCCTCGCCGAGTCCGGCCGCCTGCTCACGGCTTCCGCTCACCCCGGCACCGCCTGCCGCGCCGCGTTCCGCCCTAGCCGTCACGCCCCAGCCCGTGTTCATACGTCAGTCACCCGCCTCGGCCAGCGCCCGCTCCCAGAAGGCGGAGCAGAATCGGGCGAGCGGCCCCCGTGCCGCTCCCCCGGGCGGCACGGAACCGTCCTGCGGCGGCGTGTCGAAAGGCACTTCACCGACCAGCGGCAGCCCCAGCAGGCGAGCCACCTCGCGGTCGTCGAGCCCCGGCGCGTACGGCCGCGGCCCCCTGACCGCGATCCGCAGATCGCCGAGGACCATGCTGACGGCCGAGGCCACCCGCCGTGCGGCAGCGACGGCTCGCAGCTCGGCGGGAAGGACCAGGATCCCGACGTCCACCTGGGCGAGGACTTCGGCGACCCCCTCGTCGACACGGCGCGGTAGGTCGACGACGACCGCGCCGCCAGGCCGCGGCCAGAACCGCGCGCACCGCCTGCGGCGGGATTGCCACAGTGTCGCCGCGGTCCCAGCCTGAGTACCCGCAGCGCGTGCAACTCGGGCAGGGATTCCTCCAGAGCGCCTCCGCCGACCCGGCCGCGGGAGGCGGCGAACGCCGGCCAGCGCAATCCTGCGGTGGTCTCGCCGCCGAGGAGCACGTCGAGTCCGCCGCCCAGGGGATCCGCGTCCACGAGCAGGGTGCGCCTGCCCTCACGTGCGGAGGTGACGGCCAGCGCGCAGGCGAGCGTGGACGCACCGGCCCCGCCACGGCCGCCGATCGCGCCCCCGGTGAGCGCCGGACGGCCGCCGCCCTCCGCCACGTCGGCGATACGGTCGACGAGCCACTGCTCGCTGTCCGGCAGCAGCAGGACGTGGTCGGCGCCGATTTCCACGGTACGCCGCCACACGCCGGAATCGTCCTGATCCCGCCCCACCAGCACGACCCCTCGCCTGCGCACGGCTCCCCGCACGCGGCGCGCCGCGTCGTCGCCGACCAGGACAAGCGGCGCTGCCTCCCAGCTGCCGCGCTGTCGCGGGACGCCGGGGTGCACCTCCGGTCTGGCACCCGCGGCCGCGCACAGGCGGAGCAGGTCGTCGAGGAGTTCCGCGTCCTCGGTGACGATCAGAGGTCCGCTTCGCCGCCCCTCTGCGACGGCCGTCCCGTCGCGTGTGATGGCTCCCGCCACGATCTCCAGCCCCCTTCACTGCTTCGTCCGCGGGGCCCACTTGGACCCCGCGCTTCCCGTTAAGGTGAAGAACCGGTAACCGGTCTCCTTATGAGAGGCCGATAGGAACCGGCCATACGCCTCCGGGAAACGGAACGGTCATGAACTCGCCGCCGCCGGACGCGTTGGAATCACGGTGCAGCGTTCCGGAAAATCATGTGGATCTTGGTCGAAAACTGTGGACAACTCAGTGGATGTGAATATCGCCTTCACCCCTACAGCGCCGGCCTGGGCGATTTCCGCAGAGCAGCGATGTGACTACTGAGCGTGTCGGATCATGGGCATGCCGATGCCGCGCCCGCGAGGCCGCACCACGGCCGCGAGACCGCACAGGAAACGAGGAAAATGCATCCGGACATGCGACGACCCCCGCCGGGGGGGAGAGCGGGGGTCGTCCCCACGGCCGACTCGGGGGGGGAGGAGTCGGGCCGGGTTAGCACGGTCGCGAACGATCCGTGACTTCCATGGTGTACCCGAGAGGCCTCTCAGGCAAACCCACGCGCCCCACCTTACGCCGAATGGTGGGCGCCTATGCTCAGGCCCGTGGAAAACCACTCCTTGCCCCGCACAGCGGCCTTCTTTGACCTGGACAAGACGGTCATTGCGAAGTCAAGCACGCTCACCTTCAGCAGGTCCTTCTACCAAGGAGGACTGATCAATCGCAGGGCCGCGTTGCGTACCGCCTATGTCCAGTTCGTGTTCCTGGCCGGCGGCGCGGACCACGACCAGATGGAGCGGATGCGCGAGTACCTGTCCGCGATGTGCCGCGGCTGGAACGTCCAGCAGGTCAAGGAGATCGTCGCCGAGACGCTCCACGACCTGATCGACCCGATCATCTACGACGAGGCGGCCTCCCTGATCGAGGAGCACCACACCGCCGGACGCGATGTCGTGATCGTGTCCACGTCCGGCGCAGAGGTGGTCGAGCCGATCGGCGAACTGCTCGGCGCGGACCGGGTGGTGGCCACCCGCATGGTCGTGGGCGACGACGGCTGCTTCACCGGCGAGGTGGAGTACTACGCGTACGGCCCGACGAAGGCCGAGGCGATCAGGGAGCTCGCGGAGTCCGAGGGATACGACCTCGCACGCTGCTACGCGTACAGCGACTCGGCCACCGATCTGCCGATGCTGCGGTCGGTCGGCCATCCGCACGCCGTGAATCCGGACCGGACCCTACGACGCGAGGCGCTCGCGCAAGGCTGGCCGATTCTGGACTTCCACCGCCCGGTCCGGCTGAAGCAGCGCCTGTCGGTGCCGCCCAGGCCGGCACTTCTCGCGATGGCGGCGATAGGCGCGGCGGCGGCCACCGCGGGGTTCGTCTGGTACACGAGCCGACGACGCCCATCGGCCGTGTGAACCGCGTACCGCCGCGGACACACCCGTCCGATTCGCCCCTCTTTGAACCTAAAAGTAAAGAAGTGCATCGAGGACTTCCGCTTGGCCGACCCCAAGAGTACAAAAGGGATTAGCGGCCCGCGAGACCAAAGGACATCCGAAAGGATCACCTTTAATACACGCAGTTGGCCCCACGGACCGAGCATGAACGCAGGGCACCCACGCGACGTCGACCCGTCGATTACGGGCCAGCCGCACCAGGTGACGGGCAAGAGTTCCCGACCTGATGGGCGACATATCGAGGACGCTTGGTAACTCTGCGAACGTGCCAGCGGCGGTACGAGCCCTCGTACCGCCGCAACCATGCCCTGGGCCCCTGTGGGCCCTTTCCCATGCCCGGCAGCGGCCGCCCGAGAGCTACGCCGCTCCGCGCTGCAAGGCCTCGCAGACCGCGGTCGACTCACGCGCCCCCAGTTCGACCGCCTTCGCGCAGTGGGCGATCCACGCCGCCATGCCGTCCGGGGTCCCCGACACATAACCGTCGAGCGCGGCCACATAGGCCGCGCGGCCCAGTTCGGCGTGCCCGACTTCGGCCGCACAGATCGCCTTCGGGTCGAGCCCGCTGCCGACCAGCACGATGCGCTGCGCCGCACGCGCGACGAGGCCGTTGAGAGAGCCGAAGGGACGCAGGGCGAGCAGTTCACCGTGCACGACGGCCGCGGTCACGAGAGCCGGGGCCGAACCACCGGCGACGATCAGCTCAGAGAGCCCCTCGAGGCGGCCGGAGACCTCGGCGGCGCCCGGCAACGGCAGTTCGATGAGCGGCTCGTCGACCGGTTCGCCGTCCTGGCGCGGGCGTCCCACCCGCGGGTCGGACTCCGCGGCCGCCACCAGGTGCAGCCGTGCCAGCACCCGCAGCGGTGACTGCCGCCAGATGGACAGCAGTTGCCCCGCCTCGGCGGTCAGCCTGAGAGCCGCACCGACCGTACGGGCTCCGTCGTCGCCGCTGAAGTCCGTACGCCGGCGCACCTCCTCCAGGGCCCAGTCGGCGCCGGACAGTGCCGCCGAACCGCGTGCGCCGCGCAGCGCCGCCTCGGAGGTGATCTCGTTGCTGCGGCGTCGCATGATCCGGTGCCCGTAGACCCGGTCCACGGCTTTGCGCACGGATTCCACGGACTCGGCCACACCGGGCAGCGCCCCCAGGGCCGCGAGCGGATCGGCTGTCGCACCTGTCGTACTCATGAGTACGACACTACGCACCCCCACGCCCGCTCCTTCGATGGAGTGGTCTTCCTCACCTATGACTGTCACTCATAGCTACATCAAGACTACCCTTGGTGAACATGAAAATTGCTTTCGTAGGGAAGGGCGGCAGCGGCAAGACGACCCTGTCCTCCCTGTTCATCCGCCACCTCACCGCCGTCGGTGCGCCCGTGGTCGCCATCGACGCCGACATCAACCAGCACCTCGGGGCCGCGCTGGGCCTCGATGAGGACGAGGCCGCCGCGCTGCCCTCCATGGGCGAGCGACTGGGGCTGATCAAGGACTGCCTGCGTGGCTCCAACCCGCGGATCGCATCCGCGGAGACCATGATCAAGACCACGCCGCCCGGCGAGGGCTCGCGGCTGTTGCGGGTGCGGGAGGACAACCCGGTCTACGACGCGTGCGCCCGCCCGGTGGAACTCGACGGCGGCACCGCCCGTTTGATGGTCACCGGCCCCTTCACCGATGCCGACCTGGGAGTCTCCTGCTACCACTCCAAGACGGGAGCGGTGGAGCTGTGCCTGAACCATCTGGTGGACGGCCGCGGCGAGTATGTGGTGGTCGACATGACGGCGGGCTCGGACTCGTTCGCTTCCGGCATGTTCACTCGCTTCGACATCACGTTCCTCGTCGCCGAGCCGACCCGGAAGGGGGTCTCCGTCTACCGGCAGTACAAGGAGTACGCCCGCGACTTCGGCATCGCCCTGAAGGTCGTCGGCAACAAGGTGCAGGGTCCGGACGACCTCGACTTCCTCCGCGCCGAGGTCGGTGACGACCTGCTGGTCTCAGTCGGGCACTCGGACTGGGTGCGCGCCATGGAGAAGGGCCGCCCGCCCAGGTTCGAGCTCCTCGAGAACGCCAACCGCGGCTGTCTGCACGCTCTTCAGGTCGCCGCCGACGCCACCTACGAACTGCGCGACCCGGCGCGCTACATGCGCCAGATGGTGCACTTCCACCTGAAGAACGCTGCCAGTTGGGGCAACGAACGCACCGGGACCGATCTGGCGGCGCAGATCGACCCCGGATTCGTCCTCGGCGAGGGCCTGGCGGCCACCGTGTGACCGAGAGCCGCCCGGCGACTACCGCTTGGCCGCCGACACCTTGGGTGCACTGTTCGGAGACGGGGCGGGCGAACGCCCCAGGAAGGCCTCCCAGCCCTCGGCCGGGGCCTGCCCGACATCGAGTGTGCGCAGCTTCTCCAGGACCTGCGGGTCCTGCGCGTCCAGCCAGTTGACGAGCTGGTGGAAGGAGACGCAGCGCACCTCGGGCTGGGTGCAGACGCGTTCGATCACCTCCTGCACGGCACGCATGTAGGCGCCGCCGTTCCAGGACTCGAAGTGATTGCCGATGATCAAAGGTGCCCTGTTTCCGTTGTAAGCCCGCTGGAAGCCCTGGAGCAGGCCGTCACGGAACTGGACGCCCCACTCCTCGAACTTGTCGGGGTCGCCCTGCGTCCGGTCGCCCGACTGGCTGACCATGAAGCTGTAGTCCCTGCTCAACTGCTCGTCGCTGTGCCCGGGAAAGGGCACGAGCTGCATCGACAGGTCCCACACGCCGTCCTTCTTCGGCCAGACCTGCTTGCCTGTGCCGGAGCTGTCGTACCGGAAGCCCAGGTCCCGGGCCGCCTTCACAAAGTTCTCCTGTCCCTCCAGACAAGGCGTGCGGGCGCCGATGAGCTCCTTGTCGTAGTCGAAGGGCAGCGGGGGCTCCTCCTTGAGGCCGGAGTTCGTCTTCCAGGACTTCACGAACGCCTTCGCCTGGACGATCTCGTCCTTCCACTCCTCGACCGACCACTGGCCGACCCCGCCCTCGTTGCCGCAGAAGTGGCCGTTGAAGTGGGTGCCGATCTCGTTCCCCTCCAACCAGGCCATACGCAACTGCTCGGCGGTGTCCTTGACGCCCTTCTGGTCGTTGAAGCCGATGTCCGAACGCCCCGGCGAGTGCTCCGGCGGCCGGTAGAGCTCGCGCTTCTCCTCGGGCAGCATGTACAGACCACTGAGGAAGTACGTCATCGTCGCGTTGTTGGCCTTGGCGACCTTGCGGAAGTGCGAGAACAGCTTCTGGCTGTCCTCGGCGGCCCCGTCCCAGGAGAAGACCACGAACTGAGGTGGCCGCTGACCGGGCTTCAGCCGCTGAGGCCTGGGCAGATGGGGCTGGGAGCCGCTGTACGCCGTGGAGCCGTCGCCGATCAGGCGGACCGCACTCCCCGGCAGGGGACCGGCGGCCGGCCTCCTCGGGCCATCCTCGGAGCCGTTGCGGCCGCTCGAACAGCTGCAGAGCACGGTGGCGCAGACCGCGGCCAGTGCGACGCCCGCGGTGATCCTCTGGGTGGCGGCCATTTCGGCCCACCTTCTTCCTTCAGTCGGGGCCACGCCGATCAGGTGATGTGCGCCGCCGTGCGGGCGGAGCCCACAGTCACGCGCAGCCCCGTCAAGATCGCACGCGAGGCCGACAGGATTTTGTGGGACGAGCCGATGAAATGAGTTATTCACCCCATCAGGTGATTTATTGCCCTATTTGATCCGATGTCGAATACATTGCCTTTACTCGGCATTACGATTCATTTACCGAATGTTTGAGATCCCGCCGCTGTACGCCGTGACCCACGGCCGCGTTAGACCCCGGCCCCAGCCGGGGGGCACCAGTTCCGCGACCGCGCCGCACCGGAGGAGACGGGAACCATGCCCGCCTGCGTACCCGCCCGCGCCGCCGAATCGACTCGGACCAAGCGCATGCACCAGCCCCACAGCCCACCGCCGAACCGCCCCCGCCGCTTCCACATCGCGGGCGCCGATCTCTCGGCCTCCATCGCGGTCTTCCTGATCGCTCTCCCACTCTCCCTCGGCATCGCACTGGCCACAGGTGCCCCGCTCCAGTCCGGCCTCGTCGCCGCAGCCGCCGGCGGTATCGTCGCCGGCCGGCTCGGCGGCTCCCCGCTCCAGGTCAGCGGTCCGGCCGCCGGACTCACCGTGGTCACCGCCGACCTCATCCACCGCTACGGATGGCGTACCACGTGCGCCATCACCGTCCTCGCCGGCCTCACGCAACTGGGCCTCGGCTGCCTGCGCGTGGCGCGTACGGCGCTCGCCGTCAGCCCGGCCATCGTGCACGGCATGCTCGCCGGCATCGGCGTCACCATCGCCGTCGCCCAGCTGCACA
Organism: Streptomyces sp. NPDC001156; assembly: GCF_053598275.1. Lineage (NCBI taxonomy): Bacteria > Bacillati > Actinomycetota > Actinomycetes > Kitasatosporales > Streptomycetaceae > Streptomyces > Streptomyces sp. NPDC001156. The sequence continues at coordinate 40,262 of NZ_JBSFJX010000026.1, forward strand.
TCGTGCTCGGCGGCACCCCGCAGAGTGCCGTCCTCGACAACCTCCGTGCGCTGCCTGCCCAGTTGGCGCATCTGCAACCGGCCGCCGTGTCGGTGAGCGCGCTGACCCTGGCCCTGCTGTTCGCCTGGCCGCGGATTCCCGGACGCGCGGGAGACCTGCTGCGCAGTATCCCGGCCGCGCTCGTCGCCGTCACCGGCGCCACCGGGGCCGCCTCGCTCGCCGGGCTCACCCTGCCCAGGGTCGATCTGCCGTCCTGGCGCAGCCATGCGTTGGCCGGGCTGCCCGAGGGCCCTGTGCTCGGCATCGCCGCCGCCGTCCTCACCATCACTCTTGTCTGCAGCGTGCAGTCGCTGCTCGGCGCCGTCGCCGTGGACAAGTTGGCGGCCGGGCGGCACCCGCATCTCGGCCGCTCCGACCTGGACCGCGAGCTGCTGGGGCAGGGCGCCGCGAACATCGCCTCAGGGGCCCTCGGGGGACTGCCGCTCGCGGGCGTCGCCGTCCGGAGCTCGGCGAATGTGCAAGCCGGCGCCGTCAGTCGGAACTCCACGATGCTCCACGGCGTTTGGGTAGTGGTAGCCGCGCTGCTCATGGTCCCGGTGCTCGAGCTGATCCCCCTCGCCTCACTCGCCGCTCTGGTGATGGCCATCGGCATCCAGATGGTGTCCCTGCACCACATCCGCACGGTCACCCGTCACCGAGAGGTGCTGGTGTACGCCGTCACCACGCTCGGCGTCGTCTTCCTGGGCGTCCTGCAGGGCGTGGCGTTCGGGATCGCCGCGGCCGTCGCCGTCGCCCTGCACCGCCTGGCCCGCACCCGTATCACGCACGAGGAGAGAAACGGGGTTCATCACGTACGCGTTCGCGGCCAGTTGACGTTCCTCGCGGTACCCCGGCTCAGCCGGGCGCTCCACCTGGTGCCCGCGGGTGCGGACGCCGTCGTGGAGCTGGACGGATCGTTCATGGACCACGCGGCGTACGAGACCCTGCACGACTGGCAGCGGAGCCATCTCGCGCGCAGCGGCACGGTCGCCCTCGCCGGTCGCGCCGGAACGCCCATCACCATGCCCTCGCTCAGCTCGCTTGCCGTCACGGAAGGCCAGCAGCCGGCGGAGGCGTCCACGTGCCGGTGCCGGCCCTGGACGCCGTGGCGCAACCACCAGTGCGAGCGTCCGCCGACCGCACAGTCCGGCGGCCGGCCGGGCACGTCGGAGGCGGGGGCCGGACCGAGCGCGCAGCAGCTCGCGCGTGGGATCAGCGCCTTCCAGCGGAACACCGCTCCACTGGTGCGCGGCGAGCTGGCCCGGCTGGCCCGCGAGGGGCAGCAGCCGTCTCAGCTCTTCCTGACCTGCGCCGACTCGCGGCTCATCACGTCGATGATCACCTCCAGTGGTCCCGGTGATCTCTTCGTGGTCCGCAATGTCGGCAATCTGGTGCCGCTGCCGGGGGCGGAGAGTGGGGACGATTCGGTGGCCGCCGCCATCGAGTACGCGGTGGAGGTCCTGAAGGTGCGGTCCATCACCGTGTGCGGACATTCCGGGTGCGGTGCGATGCAGGCTCTGCTCACTTCGGAGCCCGGCGGCGCGCAGACCCCGCTCAAGCGGTGGCTGCGGCACGGGCTGCCGAGTCTGGAGCGGATGGCCGGACAGGACCGGTGCCGGCCCCGGATCACCGGACGGGAGCCTGCCGACGCGATCGAACAGCTGTGTCTGACCAATGTGGTGCAGCAGCTGGAGCATCTAGGGGCCCATGAGTCCGTGGCCCGGGCCCTGGGCGAGGGGGATCTCGAGCTGCACGGGATGTACTTCCACGTCGGCGAGGCACAGGCGTATCTGCTCGGCGCGACCGACCAGGGTGATGTCTTCGGGCGGGTGGGCGTGGCCGGGGATCTGCGCAGCCCGGCGTGACACCACGGTGGTGCGCGGTCCGGGCGACCCGGGCCGCGCACCCATGTCCGAGGAGGCCGGGCTCCGGTCGAGTCCACCCCTCGTAGACGCGTACCGCCGGCTGGGCGGTGCCGCCGCGCCTCGGGGGTGCGGGGGACATCGCCGAATGAACCGGAGCGTCGGCGTGTACGTGACCTCAGGTGACACGGCTGATCAGCGTCAGGCCTGACAGGTCTAAACCAATTTTCGGCCGACCCTTGTCATCGAGCCCTTCGGTCTGATGAGCTGTGGCCTGGGACGCAACGGACACCCCGGGAAAGGGAGATGTCGTGAGCAACGAAAGCCTGGCCAACCTGCTCAAGGAAGAGCGCAGGTTCGCGCCCCCTGCCGACCTGGCCGCGGGCGCCAACGTCACGGCCGAGGCGTACGAACAGGCCAAGGCTGACAGGCTGGGCTTCTGGGCCGAGCAGGCCCGTCGGCTGACCTGGGCCGTGGAGCCCACCGAGACCCTCGACTGGTCGAATCCGCCCTTCGCCAAGTGGTTCAACGACGGCAAGCTCAACGTCGCGTACAACTGCGTCGACCGGCATGTGGAGGCCGGTCACGGAGACCGCGTCGCCATCCACTTCGAGGGCGAGCCCGGCGACAGCCGCGCCATCACCTACGCCGAGCTCAAGGACGAGGTCTCCAAGACCGCCAACGCCCTGCTCGAACTCGGTGTCAGCAAGGGCGACCGGGTCGCGGTGTACATGCCGATGATCCCGGAGACCGCGATCGCGATGCTGGCCTGCGCCCGCATCGGAGCCGCGCACTCCGTCGTCTTCGGCGGCTTCTCGGCCGACGCCCTCGCCACCCGCATCCAGGACGCCGACGCCAAGGTCGTCATCACCTCCGACGGGGGCTACCGCCGGGGCAAGCCGTCCGCGCTCAAGCCGGCCGTGGACGATGCGATCGAGCGCGTGGACAACGTCGAGCACGTGCTCGTCGTACGGCGCACGGGCCAGGAGATCGCCTGGACCGAGGGCCGGGACGTGTGGTGGCACGAGATCGTCGAGCGGCAGTCCGCGGAGCACACGCCCGAGGCGTTCGACGCGGAGCACCCGCTGTTCATCCTCTACACGTCCGGTACGACGGGTAAGCCCAAGGGCATCCTGCACACCTCGGGCGGCTACCTCACGCAGACGTCGTACACGCACTGGGCGGTCTTCGACCTCAAGCCGGAGAGCGACGTCTACTGGTGCACCGCGGACGTCGGCTGGGTCACCGGGCACTCGTACATCGTGTACGGGCCGCTGGCCAACGGCGCGACCCAGGTCATGTACGAGGGCACTCCGGACACCCCGCACCAGGGCCGGTTCTGGGAGATCGTGCAGAAGTACGGGGTGACCATCCTGTACACGGCGCCGACGGCCATCCGCACGTTCATGAAGTGGGGCGACGACATCCCCGCCAAGTTCGATCTGAGCACCCTGCGGGTCCTCGGGTCCGTGGGCGAGCCCATCAACCCCGAGGCCTGGATCTGGTACCGCAAGAACATCGGTGCCGACCGCACGCCGATCGTGGACACCTGGTGGCAGACCGAGACCGGCGCGATGATGATCTCGCCGCTTCCGGGCGTGACCGAGACCAAGCCGGGTTCGGCGCAGCGGCCCCTGCCGGGCATCTCCGCGACCGTGGTCGACGACGAAGCGAACGAGGTGTCGAACGGAGGCGGCGGCTATCTGGTGCTCACCGAGCCGTGGCCGTCGATGCTGCGCACCATCTGGGGTGACGACCAGCGGTTCATCGACACGTACTGGTCGCGCTTCGAAGGCAAGTACTTCGCCGGGGACGGCGCGAAGAAGGACGACGACGGCGACATCTGGCTGCTCGGGCGGGTCGACGACGTGATGCTCGTGTCCGGGCACAACATCTCCACCACGGAGGTCGAGTCGGCACTGGTGTCGCACCCCGCGGTCGCCGAGGCGGCGGTCGTGGGCGCCGCGGACGAGACCACCGGGCAGGCGATCGTGGCGTTCGTGATCCTGCGGGGCACGGCGTCCGAGGACGACGGTCTCGTCGCCGAGCTGCGCAACCATGTCGGCGCGACGCTCGGCCCCATCGCCAAGCCGAAGCGGATCCTTCCGGTGGGGGAGCTCCCGAAGACACGGTCGGGCAAGATCATGCGGCGTCTGCTGCGCGATGTCGCCGAGAACCGTCAGCTGGGTGACGTCACCACGCTGACGGACTCGACCGTGATGGACCTGATCCAGGCGAAGCTGCCGGCGGCGCCCGGCGAGGACTGAGCAGTCCCCTGGTTCGCGACGGGGCGCCCGGCAGCAGCCGGGCGCTCCGTTTTTCTGTTCTTCGTGCCCGAGCCCTCCCCTACCTCGCGCTCGTGCGTTCACGTTCGCCGTCCGCCTGACCCCGCTTCCGCACGATAAGCGCATATGTAATTCGTATGGGTCAGGTAAAATGATTGACGGGTGTGCCGGGAAGTCTGGTCGGCGAGCCGTCCGCGATCCCGGACGGCGGTCAGCCGTCGTACCGACCCGGAGGTCTTCACCGTGGCCACGCCCCGCACCCGTGACCGCACGTTCCTCGGACGTCTCTCCCTTCCCGAGCGGACGATCGTCACGAATGCGCTGCGCGCCGAGACCGTCGGTGGTGTGCTGCTCCTGCTCGCCGCGGTCGTGGCCCTGATCTGGTCCAACACAGGCGTGCTGCACAGCGCCTACGAGAACATCGGCCACTTCAGCTTCGGGCCCGCCACCCTCGGACTGCATCTGTCCGTCCAGCACTGGGCTGCCGACGGCCTCCTCGCGATCTTCTTCTTCGTCGCCGGCATCGAACTCAAGCGCGAACTGGTCGCGGGCGATCTCCGGGACCCCCGAGCCGCGGTACTCCCCGTGATCGCCGCGCTCTGCGGCATGGCCGTACCCGCGGTCGTCTACGCCCTCACCAACGCTGCCGACGGCGGCTCCTTCGCCGGCTGGGCGGTCCCCACGGCCACCGACATCGCGTTCGCACTCGCGGTCCTCGCGGTCATCGGCACCTCCCTGCCCTCGGCCCTGCGCGCCTTCCTGCTCACCCTCGCCGTCGTCGACGACCTGTTCGCGATCCTGATCATCGCCGTCTTCTTCACGAACCGTCTCGACTTCGTGGCCCTCGGCGGCGCCATGGCCGGGCTCGTCGTGTTCTGGGTGCTGCTGCGCAAGGGCGTACGCGGCTGGTACGTGTACGTCCCGCTCGCGCTGGTCATCTGGGGCCTGATGCACAACAGCGGTGTCCACGCCACCATCGCCGGCGTGGCCATGGGGCTGATGCTGCGCTGCCACCGCCACGAGGACGAGGAGCACTCCCCCGGCGAGTACATCGAACATCTCGTACGGCCCCTGTCAGCGGGGCTCGCTGTGCCGCTGTTCGCCCTGTTCAACGCGGGCGTCGTGATCTCGGGCGGGGCTCTCGGGGACGTCTTCACCAGGCCGGAGACCCTCGGCGTCGTACTCGGCCTCGTCGTAGGGAAGACGGTCGGCATCTTCGGCGGTACATGGCTGGCGGTCCGCTTCACACGCGCCACGCTCAGCGAAGGGCTCGCCTGGGCGGACGTGTTCGCGGTCGCCACCCTGGCGGGGATCGGATTCACCGTCTCCCTGCTCATAGGCGAACTCGCGTTCGCAGGCGACGCCGTGCTCACCGACGAGGCCAAGATGGCGGTCCTCGTCGGGTCCCTCATCGCAGCCCTGTGCGCCACCGTGCTGCTGAAGATACGGAACGCCAAGTACCGCGCCCTGTGTGCGGACGAGGAGCGCGACGAGGACCTCGACGGCATTCCGGACGTCTACGCGGACGACGATCCGGCCTACCACCTGCGGATGGCCGAGATCCTCGAACGCAGGGCCGCCGAGCACCGCAGGCTCGCCGCACTCAAGGGAGCGGTGAGCGGGTCGCCGTCCGACGCCGGGAAGGAGCCGTCCTCCGGTCGCTGACACGTCGCGTCCGGCGGAGGCCGGCGCCGCCCGCCGTCCGGACGCGGACAGCGGCACGCTTGCCGAAGTAGCGGGCGGGGCAAGCGAGCAGAACGACCGTCCGGCATGATCTGACACATCCACACAACTCCGCAGCGGCGCGGAGCAGACACGCAGAGAGCAGGGAGACCGCGATGAGCGCACCCGACGGCAGCCCGGTCGGCGCCGAACGCAGCATCGGCCAGCTGTTCGCCTCGGCGACGACCGAAATGTCCGCGCTGGTGCACGACGAGATCGCGCTGGCCAAGGCGCAGCTCCGGCAGGACGTCAAGCGCGGCGCGACGAGCGGCGGTGCGTTCTCGGCCGCGGGCGCCGTACTGCTGTTCTCCCTGCCCATGCTCAACTTCGCCCTGGCGTACGGGATCCGGACCTGGAGCGGCTGGAACATGGCCGTCTGCTTCCTGCTGTCCTTCGCCGCCAACGTGCTCGTCGCCGCGCTGCTCGCGCTCATCGGCACGGTCTTCGCGAAGAAGGCCAAGAAGAGCAAGGGCCCGCAGAAGGTCGCCGCTTCGATGAAGGAGACCGCGGGCGTGCTGCAGCACGCCAAGCCGCACCCTCGTCAGCCGAACTCGACCGACAAGGCTGCCGAGGCTGTGGCACGCTCGTCCTCATGACGGACCCCGCCACTCCTTCGGCGCAACCCACCTCGGTCGTGCGGCTCGACGTGCCCGGCGAAAAGCAGGTGACGCACCGGGACGTCGCGGCCAACGGCGCACGCTTCCACATCGCGGAACTGGGCGACGGCCCGCTGGTGCTCCTGCTGCACGGTTTCCCACAGTTCTGGTGGGCCTGGCGGCATCAGCTGGTCGCTCTCGCCGACGCCGGCTTCAGGGCCGTGGCGATGGATCTGCGGGGGGTGGGCGGCAGCGACCGTACGCCGCGCGGTTACGACCCGGCGAATCTGGCGCTCGACATCACCGGGGTCGTACGGTCCCTGGGCGAGCCCGACGCCGCGCTCGTCGGCCACGATCTGGGCGGGTACCTCGCCTGGACGGCGGCGGCCATGCGCCCCAAGCTCGTGCGGCGGCTCGTGGTCGCCTCGATGCCGCACCCGCGGCGCTGGCGCTCGGCGATGTTCGGCGACTTCAGGCAGACGGCCGCGGGCTCCTACATATGGGGGTTCCAGCGGCCCTGGATCCCCGAGCGCCACCTCACCGCCGACAACGCCGCCTTGGTCGGACGGCTGATCCGGGACTGGTCGGGCCCGCGACTGCCCGACGACGAGGCCGTGGAGGTGTACCGGCGCGCCATGTCCATCCCGTCGACGGCACATTGCTCGATCGAGCCGTACCGCTGGATGGTGCGCTCGCTGGCCCGCCCCGACGGCATCCAGTTCAACCGCCGTATGAAGCGGCCGGTCCAGGTGCCCACGCTGCATCTCCACGGCTCCCTGGATCCCGTGATGCGTACGAGGAGCGCGGCAGGATCGGGCGAGTACGTCGAGGCGCCGTACCGCTGGCGGCTGTTCGACGGGCTGGGCCACTTCCCGCACGAGGAGGACCCGGTGGCGTTCTCCGCCGAGCTGATCAACTGGCTCCGGGATCCCGAACCCGACCGCTGACCCACGAGCCACATCCGGCGCCCGCCGGATCGGGCCCCGGGGAGATCGCTTGCGACCCCGTTCGGTGACCTCGTGGATGCGCTCGGTGTCCGGACGGGAACGCCCGTTCCCCGACCGGCCACATGCCCGCCGCATAGGCCAATTGGGGGGTGCAGGGGCGGTTATCGACCTTGGGGCGGGGGCAGACGTCGGGGTATGGGCTGGACGCACGACTACAGTGACGCAGCACGCAACCGCAGCTCGGCCGCAGGGCCGGGCTCCCGCGAGAGGGGCGCCCCGCAGCTGGCGGGCACCGACCCCCGCGTGAGCATCCACCACATTCTGCGCCGCCGGGCCCGCTGGGTCTCGGTACGTCTGCGTCACCAACGCGGCTGACCCGGTCTTCCGGAAAGCGGGTGCCCCCGCTCTCCGGAGTCAGAGCGCACAGCTGTCGCTGTCCACCTGCTGATTCGCCGTATGCCCGTTGGAGATGTCCTCCCGGACCTCATCCGCGGTGAGCGCGTACCCCGTGTCGGGGTCGTCGAGGGACTTGGCGAAGACCACTCCGTAGACCCTGCCCTCGGGCGTGAGCAAGGGGCCTCCGGAGTTGCCCTGGCGGACGGTCGCGAACAGCGAGTACACATCGCGGCGGACCGTGCCGCGGTGGTAGATGTCCGGGCCGTTGGCCGTGATGCGGCCACGGACGCGTGCGGGCTGGACGTTGTACGAGCCGTTCTCCGGGAATCCGGCGACGATCGCGTTGCTGCCGCCGGCCGCGTCCTTGGACGTGAACTGCAGCGCCGGCGCATTCAGGTCGGGCACGTCGAGTACGGCGATGTCGCGATGCCAGTCGTAGAGGACGACCTTCGCGTCGTACCTCCTGCCCTCGCCGCCTATCTGGACGGTGGGCTCGTCGACCCCGCCGACCACGTGCGCGTTGGTCATCACGCGACGGTTGCCGAAGACGAAGCCGGTGCCTTCGAGGACCTTGCCGCAGCGCTGCGCCGTACCCATGACCTTGACGATGGACCGCTGTGCGCGCGTGGCGACCTCACTCTTGGCGAGGGCCGGGTCGGGGGGCCGCACCTCGGTGATGGGCTCGTTCGCGAACGGGCTGAAAACCTGCGGGAAGCCGTTCTGCGCGAGGACCGTGGAGAAGTCGGCGAACCAGGTGTCCGCCTGCTGGGGCAGGGCACGGGAGACCCCGAGGAGCACCTTGGAGCTGCGGACCTCCTTGCCGAGCGTCGGCAGCGTCGTACCGGCGAGGGCCGAGCCGATCAGCCAGGCGACCAGGAGCATCGCCACCACGTTGACGAGGGCGCCGCCCGTGGCGTCCAGGGCGCGCGCCGGGGACCAGGTGATGTACCGGCGCAGCTTGTTGCCGAGGTGCGTGGTCAGGGCCTGGCCGACGGAAGCGCAGACGATCACGACGACGACAGCGACGACGGCGGCGGTCGTGCTCACCTTGTGGTCACTCGTCGCCCTGTCCCAGAGGAAGGGCAGCAGATAGACCGCAAGCAGCCCGCCCCCCAGAAAGCCGATCACCGACAGGATGCCGACGACGAAACCCTGGCGGTAGCCGACGATCGCGAACCACACGGCGGCGACCAGCAACAGGATGTCCAGCACGTTCACTGATTCGAGCCTCGCCTCGTCACATTCGGGCCGTCTTCGTCCGGCCGGGGACCCGGCCCGTCACACAACGGCAAGAGGGCACGGCGTCCCCCGGAAAAAGACAGCACGGGGGTCACCTTGTCATGCGCGCCAGTCCAGCGGGACCTGCTTGTCGCGGTCCCAGGGACGCTCCCAGCCCGCGTAGTGCAGCAGGCGGTCGATGACGCCCGCCGTGAAACCCCAGACAAGGGCGGATTCGACCAGGAATGCCGGACCCCGATGGCCACTGGGGTGGACGGTGGCGACTCTGTTGGCTGGATCCGTGAGATCCGCCACGGGCACGGTGAAGACCCGCGCGGTCTCATTGGGATCGACGACACCCACCGGGCTCCTCTCGCGCCACCAGCCGAGGACGGGGGTCACGACGAAGCCGCTGACCGGGATGTACAGCTTGGGCAGCACACCGAAGAGCTGGACACCGCTCGGATTGAGCCCGGTCTCCTCCTCGGCCTCGCGGAGAGCGGCCCGCAGCGGGCCGTCGGCCCTCGGGTCGCCGTCCTCAGGGTCGAGGGCGCCACCGGGGAACGAGGGCTGGCCCGCGTGCGAGCGCAGCGAACCGGCGCGCTCCATCAGCAGCAACTCCGGGCCGTGATCGCCCTCGCCGAACAGGATCAGTACGGCCGACTGGCGCCCCGCACCGTCCTCCGGCGGCAGAAATCGGCTCAGCTGGAGCGGCTCGACGGTCTGCACCGCCCGCACGACCGGGTCCAGCCAATCGGGCAGTCCCTCCGTGTTCAGACGCAGCCGTTCGCCGTCCGTGTCGCTCATGCGATCCGTATTACTCGCGTGTGTCATCGCCACCCCCGTTCTGCCGATCCCAACGCCCGCGGAAGCGTGAATCGTTCCGCACGTCCCCCGTGTGGGTGTCCTGGGATCCGGCCCGCCATGCGCCGTCCCTCGCCTGACCGGCGCGTGCTCCCGCCTCGGCGCCTCACCCGGCCCCCAGCGGTGGCGCAGGCTTGCCGCCCGCGTCCAGATAGGCCTGCGGAGGCTTGAGCCGCTGGCCCGGGAAGCCGCCCTTCTCGTACTTCAGGAGCTTCTTCGCCTTCTCGGGATCGGTCTCGCCCTCCCCGTACGCCGGGCACAGCGGGGCGATCGGGCAAGCGCCGCAGGCCGGCTTGCGGGCATGGCAGATCCGGCGGCCGTGGAAGATCACATGGTGCGACAGCATCGTCCACTCGCTCTTCGGGAAGAGCGCACCGACCGCCGCCTCGATCTTGTCGGGGTCGGTCTGATCGGTCCACTGCCACCGGCGTACAAGCCGCTGGAAATGCGTGTCGACGGTGATGCCAGGGTGGCCGAAGGCGTTCCCCAGCACCACGAAAGCGGTCTTGCGGCCCACGCCGGGCAGCTTGACGAGGTCCTCCACGGTGTCGGGCACCTCGCCGCCGAACTGCTCCACCAGCGCCTTGGAGAGACCGATCACGGACTTGGTCTTGGCGCGGAAGAAGCCGGTCGGGCGCAGGATCTCCTCGACCTCCTCCGGATTGGCCGCCGCGAGGTCCTCGGGGGTCGGGTACCTGGCGAAGAGCCCCGGGGTGGTCTGGTTCACCCGCAGGTCGGTGGTCTGCGCGGACAGGACCGTCGCCACGATCAGCTGGAAGGGGTTCTCGAAGTCCAGCTCCGGGTGGGCGTACGGGTACACCTCGGCGAGTTCGCGGTTGATACGGCGGGCGCGGCGGACCAGAGCTGCGCGTGACTCGTTGCCGGGGGGCTTCGCGGCGATCGTCCTGGCCGGAGCGGCGGCCTTCACGGCGACCGTGCCCTTCTTGTAGACGGCCTCCGGCGTGGCGGCCTTCTTCGCCGAGGCGGCCTTCTTGGCCGCGGTGGCCTTCTTGGCCGCGGCCTTCGCTGCCGGGGTCTTCTTGGCAGCCGTCTTCTTCGCCGCCGGGCTCTTCTTGGCAGCCGTCTTGTCGGGAGCCGTCTTCTTCGCCGATGCCGTTTTTGCGGGCGTGGCGGTCTTGGCCGATGCGGCCGTCCCGGAAGCAGAGGAGGCCGTCTCCGAGGTGGCCTTCTTGGCGGTCGCCTTCCTGGCAGGCCGCTTCGACGGCGCCTGCTCAGGCGTCGCCTTCGCCGTCTTTGCCGTTTTCCTGCCGCCGCCGGGGTCCTGTTCGCCCACAGCGGAATCGCGACGTACAACCACCCGCCCAGCCCCCTTGGCCTGTGCTCTCACGGCGATTTGGACACCCGGCCAGCCTAAAGCCCGGCACCGACATCCGCCCCGGAGCCAGAAGATCGGCCCCCGATTGGACCCCTGCCGCATACCCCGGCACATCCGTGCGGCATCCTTGTGACAGATCACACTGTTTGGACCGTCCGGCAAAATGGGGAACACGGTCCCCTGGTATACGGGGGAGCAAGATCCCCTGAGCAGGTCGACAAGGAGAGAACTCGTGGACGACGTTCTGCGGCGCGCCCCGCTCTTCGCGGCGCTCGATGACGAGCAGGCCGCGGAGCTCCGCGCCTCCATGAGTGAGGTGACCCTCGCCCGCGGCGACTCGCTGTTCCACGAGGGCGACCCCGGTGACCGCCTGTACGTGGTCATGGAGGGCAAGGTCAAGCTTCACCGCACCTCACCCGACGGACGCGAGAACATGCTCGCGGTCCTCGGCCCCGGTGAGCTGATCGGCGAGCTGTCGCTGTTCGACCCCGGTCCGCGTACGGCGACGGCCACCGCGCTGACCGAGGTCAAGCTGCTGGGCCTGGGCCACGGCGACCTCCAGCCGTGGCTGAACGCGCGGCCCGAGGTGGCCGCGGCCCTGCTGCGCGCCGTCGCACGACGGCTGCGCAAGACCAACGACCAGATGTCCGACCTGGTCTTCTCCGACGTGCCCGGCCGTGTGGCCCGCGCACTGCTGGACCTGTCGCGCCGGTTCGGCGTGCAGTCCGAGGAGGGCATCCACGTCGTGCACGACCTCACCCAGGAGGAGCTGGCCCAGCTGGTCGGCGCGTCCCGGGAGACGGTCAACAAGGCGCTGGCGGACTTCGCCGGGCGCGGCTGGCTCCGTCTGGAGGCCCGCGCGGTGATCCTGCTGGACGTGGAGCGGCTGGCCAAGCGCTCTCGCTGACGCCTGGTCCCGGCCGGTACGACCCTGGGCCCCGTCCTCCGAGGAGGCGGGGCCCGTTGTCGTCGCCGTCAGGGCCTTCGCCCGCCCATCCTCACCCCGGCCTGAACGGCCTCGCCGCCGAGCAACGTCTTGCGGCCCGTCGTCGACCAGGTCCGTGAGCGGCTTCCGGGCGCCTCAGATCAGCCCGTGCTCCCGCAGGTAGTCCAGTTGCGCCCGTACGGACAGCTCGGCCGCCGGCCACAGGGAACGGTCCACGCCCGCGTAGACGTGTGCCACGACCTCGTCGGGTGTGCGGTGACCGTTCTCGACCGCGGTCTCGACCTGGGCGAGCCGGTGAGCGCGGTGGGCGAGGTAGAACTCCACGGCGCCCTGGGCGTCCTCCAGGACGGGCCCATGGCCCGGCAGCACGGTGTGGACGCCGTCGTCGACGGTCAGCGACCTCAGGCGGCGCAGGGAGTCCAGATAGTCCCCGAGCCGGCCGTCGGGGTGCGCCACGACGGCCGTACCGCGGCCGAGGATGGTGTCACCCGTCAGGACAGCGCGATCGGCCGGGAGGTGGAAGCTCAGCGAGTCCGCGGTATGGCCCGGCGTCGACACGACGCGCAGTTCCAGGCCGCCGACCGTGACGACATCGCCGTGACCGAGTCCCTCGTCGCCGAGCCGGAGCGCCGGGTCCAGGGCGCGCACATGGGTGCGGGTCAGCTCGGCGAACCGTACGGCGCCCTCCGCGTGGTCCGGGTGGCCGTGCGTGAGCAGCGTGAGCGCGACCTGTTTGCCGGCCTTCTCCACCATGTTGATCACATTGCTCAGGTGTCCGTCGTCGAGCGGCCCGGGATCGATCACCACCGCGAGCTCGGAGTCGGGCTCGGAGACGATCCAGGTGTTGGTGCCGTCGAGGGTCATCGCTGACGCGTTGGGGGCGAGGACGTTGACGGCACGCTCGGTGGCGGGACCCGAGAGGACCCCGCCGCGCGGCTGTCCGGGGAGAGCTGCGGCGTCCGTCATGCGGAGGCACCTTCCGTGGCGTGGTTCATGCGGGCGCTCCACCCGTCGGGATGTGCTTGGTGAACTCGTCGTGGCCGGGCCAGCTCAGCACCACCTCGCCGTCCTCCAAGCGGGCCCGGGCCAGAACCGGGGTCAGATCGCGGTCCGGCGCGATCCGCAGGGCGTCGGCCGCGGTGGCGTAGGGCACCAGCTGGCGCAGCGTCGCGACAGTCGGCGGCATCATGAGCAGTTCGCCCTTGTCGTACGCGGCCGCCGCCTCCGACGGACGGATCCACACCGTGCGGTCGGCCTCCGTGGAGGCGTTCCGGGTGCGCTGCCCCTCGGGGAGCGCGGCCACGAAGAACCAGGTGTCGTAGCGGCGGGGCTCGAACTCTGGGGTGATCCAGCGCGTCCACGCGCCCAGCAGGTCCGAGCGCAGGACGAGCCCCCGGCGGTCGAGGAACTCGGCGAAGGAGAGGTCACGGGCGACCAGCGAGGCGCGGTCCGCCTCCCAGTCCGTGCCCGTGGTGTCCCCCACGACGGTCTCAGGGGTGGGCCCGGCCAGCAGGACACCGGCCTCCTCGTACGTCTCCCGTACGGCGGCGCAGACGATGGCCTGGGCGGACGTCTCGTCGACACCGAGACGGTCCGCCCACCACGCGCGTGCGGGACCCGCCCAGCGGATCATGCGGTCGTGGTCGCGCGGGTCGACACCGCCGCCCGGGTAGGCGTACGCGCCTCCGGCGAAGGCCATGGAGGCGCGTCTGCGCAACATGTGGACGGCGGGGAACCCCTCGGTGTCCCGAAGGAGCATCACCGTGGCCGCGCGCTTCGGGACGACCGGAGTGAGCGTGCCCTCCGCAAGTGCGCGGATCCGCTCTGGCCACTCCGGTGGAAACCACTGCCCATTCCCCATGGACGGAGGCTATCCCGGAGTGAGCTGATGTTCGAGAGGCAATGATCGTCTCCTCCAGGGGACCGGCGCCTCTCCAGCACCCGGATCCGAGTGGGACGGCCGTCACCCTGGGGGGGTCGATCACGCCTCGGTCAGCTCCACCTGGATCTCCACCTCGACCGGCGCGTCCAGCGGAAGCACCGCCACGCCGACCGCGCTGCGGGCGTGCACGCCCTTGTCGCCAAGCACCTCGGCGAGCAGCTCGCTGGCACCGTTGACGACGCCCGGCTGGCCCGTGAAGTCCGATGCCGACGCCACGAAGCCGACGACCTTCACCACACGCGCGATACGGTCGAGGTCGCCCGTCACGGACTTGACCGCGGCCAGAGCGTTCAACGCGCAGGTGCGGGCCAGGTCCTTGGCCTCCTCGGCGGTAACCTCGGCGCCCACCTTGCCGGTCACCGGAAGCTTGCCCTCGACCATCGGGAGCTGGCCGGCGGTGTACACATACGCCCCGGACCGCACGGCCGGCTGGTAGGCGGCGAGCGGCGGCACGACCTCCGGCAGCGTCAGCCCCAGTTCGGCAAGGCGTGACTCGACCGCGCTCATGCCTGCTTCTCCCGCTTCAGGTAGGCCACCAGCTGCTCGGGGTTGTTCGGCCCGGGCACGACCTGGACGAGCTCCCAGCCGTCCTCGCCCCAGGTGTCCAGAATCTGCTTCGTGGCGTGGACGAGCAGCGGCACGGTTGCGTATTCCCAAGAACGATGGCTTGCTTCAGCCATGACGACACCCCAGGTGGTCAGCGGTATGAACTTTCACGTTGCAGGCTATACGCGCCAGTCCTACGGCAGGGTCAACGGCAGCGAGGCGAGCCCTGCCAGCCAGCGCGAGGCCAACGCTGCTCGGTTCGGCTCGTTCGCTGCTGAGGCTGCGCGCCAGGGTCGCGAGGCTGTCTGGTGTGGTCACTATGAGGACGTCGGTATCAGCGCCTACAGCGGGACGGAGCGCCCCGACTTTGAGCGGCTGCTCCGTGACTGCCGACTGGGCCGGATCAATGTCGTCGTCGTCTACAACGTTTCTCGGTTCTCCCGTCTTGAGCCGCTCGACGCAATGCCCATCGTCAGCGAGCTGCAATCGCTTGGGGTGACGATTGTCTCTGTCGCTGAGGGCGTATTCCGTCCTGGCGACACCATGGACCTGATCCACCTGATTTTCCGGATCGACGCAGCGCACCAGGAATCCAAGAACAAGAGCACTGCCGTCCGTGACGCTGCTGCGCTGGCAAAGAGCCTGGGTGGCTACGTTGGCGGTAAGGCGCCTTACGGCCGACGACTGCGCCAGGAAACCCGAACTGCGCCGAACGGCAAGCCTGTTGCTGTCCAGGTGCTCGTAACTCAGCCTGATGAGGCCGAGGTTATCCGGCGCATCGCTAAAACCCTGCTCGCTGGCACTGACTCTGTCCACTCGATCTGCTCGACGTTGAATGCCGAAGGGGTGGCCACCCTGGGCGCCTCGCGCGGTAAGCGCAGCTCCGGTAGCGCCTGGCACCCCAAGACGCTGATTCGGATGCTGCGACACCCCCACCTGGCTGGTTTCGACGCTGAGGCCATCTACGACGCGCAGCAGCGTGTTACCGGTCACCGTGTCCGGCGCGATGCTGAGGGCAAGCCTGTCAGCGCATGGGAACCGATTCTCAGCGAGGCTGACTGGTTCGCCATCCAGGAATGGCTCGACGCGCGCCCCAAGCGCATGAACGAGCACAGGACTACGGCGCTGCTGTCTTCCATGGGAATCATGGAATGCGCCTGTGGCTACTCGATGAGCGCGAACAATGCTGCCCGCCCGTCCTACTTCTGCAACCGCCCTGCGGGCAAGCCTCTGAACGCTGCGTCTGGCGACCATGAGGGGCGCAGCTACATCAGCCGTACGGCGCTTGACGTTCACGTGGTGCGCAGCATCTTCGCGCTGATCTCTGCTGCGGAATGGGACGAGGAATCGCGCGAGATTCTTCTACGCGTGACAGCGCACTACGCGGAGATCAACGAGACACCAGAGGCAGCGCAGGAGCGGGGCGCCGTCATGCAGGAAAGGGCAGACGCTACGAGGGCGCTGACCCAGCTTTACGACGACCGCGAGTTGTTCGCTGGCGACCCTGTGGGCCGTGCCCGCTGGCAAGAGGACGTGAAGACTCAGCAAGCGCGTCTGAGCGCTGCTGATGCCCGCCTTGAGGTACTCGGCCAGGCTGGCTCGCTGGTGCTGCCTATCAGCGGATGGACCGAGTCTGACAATGGCGACTCCATGGGCCCGGGGTCCTGGTGGGAATCGGCCCCCCTCGCTGAACGCCGCTCGTTCGTCTCGCTGTTCGTCAAGAAGGTGACCGTTCGCAAGGCGCGCAGCGATGAAAAGAGCAGGGGCAGCAAAGCGGCTGCTGTGCTCAATGGTCGCGTAACCGTGGAATGGGTCTGAGCGCCTGCCTGAGCCTCTCTGAGCCCTGCCTGACCCCTGTGGTCCGGCAGGGCTCTTTCGTGCGCTCACGCAGGCGCACACGACTTCTAAGTTACTCACGGGTAACTTCAAAGGCCGGCACTTTTCTCGCGTACATGACAAAGTCAAGTTGCATGCTGCGTCGTACCCCAATGGCCGTAGCCTGCCCATGCCGACTCCTTCCAGTCGGTATGGCCCTGCCTCGCTGTTCTGGCCAGTCCAGCGGGGGGGCCGCTTTCTGTTATGAATACACCACGGTACGCCCCGAATAGCCACGGTGCACCATGGTCTACGTGTGCGGGCCATGGCTGGCCGTACGAGCCTGGTCCCATGGCTGAGTACGAATGGCAGCGAGTAGTGCGCGCAATCAACGCTGATATCGACTCGGGGCGCATTCCGCCTGGGGCCGCCCTGCCATCGATCCTGCGGCTCGCGCAGCGATACGGGGTGGCTGATCACACGGTGCGTAGGGCGCTGCGAGAGCTACGCGAGCAGGGGCGTATCGAGACGCTGCCACACAAGGGGTCGTTTGTGGTTGACGCATCGTCAGGTGACGCATAACCGCTGGTCAGGCGGCCGCCTGGTCATGCCATCGTGTGTGGCGTAACCTTTGCGTATTCCCACTTGGCCATGGGCCGACTGTAGCCGTTGCGGCGACCTGGTCATGTGGCCGACCACGGTCCTGGTGGGACCAGCTGCATCCGTTCGACCGCGACCCCGATGTGACCGGCGGTATCCGGCCGTCCGGCGCGTCGGTTCGAGGGGACATGTGGCCGACGGCGGAGGGAGTTGTCCACAGCCTCCCGCGTAGGGCGCACACAGACTGGTTAGGCTCGAAGACGTGAGCAGGCTCCAGGTCGTAAGCGGCAAGGGCGGCACCGGGAAGACCACGGTGGCCGCCGCACTGGCGCTCGCCCTCGCGACCGAGGGCAAGCGCACTCTCCTCGTCGAGGTGGAGGGCAGACAAGGCATCGCACAACTCTTCGAGACGGAAGCGCTGCCGTACGAGGAGCGCAAGATCGCCGTCGCCCCGGGCGGCGGCGAGGTGTACGCGCTGGCCATCGACCCCGAGCTCGCCCTGCTGGACTACCTCCAGATGTTCTACAAACTGGGGGGCGCCGGGCGGGCGCTGAGGAAGCTCGGTGCCATCGACTTCGCCACCACCATCGCGCCCGGCCTGAGGGATGTGCTCCTGACCGGCAAGGCGTGCGAGGCCGTCCGCAGGAAGGACCGCGACGGCCGGTTCGTTTACGACTACGTGGTGATGGACGCGCCGCCCACCGGACGCATCGCCCGCTTCCTGAACGTGAACGACGAGGTGGCGGGCCTCGCCAAGATCGGCCCGATACACAATCAGGCCCAGGCCGTGATGAGGGTGCTCAAGTCCCGGGAGACGGCCGTGCATCTGGTGACGCTCCTGGAGGAGATGCCCGTCCAGGAGACGGCGGACGGGATCACCGAACTACGCGCCGCGAAGCTGCAGGTGGGCCGGATCATCGTGAACATGGTGCGGCCCATGGTGCTGGACGAGTCGGACCTCGACCTCGCGCGGGCCGTGCCGCGAACGGCCGTCGCCAAGTCCCTGTCGGTCGCCGGCCTCGGCGGGGCGCGCCGTGGCGGGCTCGCGGAGCGTCTGGTGGACCCGCTGCTCGAGCAGGCCGACGAGTACGCGGAGCGGTTCGCCCTGGAGCGCGAGCAGCGGAGCACGCTCACGGAACTGGGCCTGCCCCTGCACGAACTGCCGCTGCTCGCCGAGGGAATGGACCTGGCGGGCCTGTACGAACTTGCCACGGAACTGCGTCAGCAAGGGATCTCATGACATCGGACCCCGCCCCCGCGAGCGACGACACGGCCTCCGCCCAGGACGCGGCCAATCCCCTCGACACGAACTCCACGCGCGCGTTGAACCCGGGCCCCGTCCTGGAGGTCGACCCGCTCCTCGACGACCCGAACACCCGCATCGTCGTGTGCTGCGGCTCCGGCGGCGTCGGCAAGACGACGACGGCGGCCGCCCTGGGGCTGCGCGCCGCCGAGCGCGGCCGCAAGGTGGTCGTGCTGACCATCGACCCGGCTCGCCGGCTCGCCCAGTCCATGGGCATCGACGTACTCGACAACACCCCCCGGCGGGTGAAGGGCATCGACGAGAGCGCGGGCGGCGAACTGCACGCCATGATGCTCGACATGAAGCGCACCTTCGACGAGATCGTCGAGGCGCACGCGGATCGCGAGCGGGCCGCCGCCATTCTGGGCAACCCCTTCTATCAGTCGCTCTCGGCGGGCTTCGCGGGCACGCAGGAGTACATGGCGATGGAGAAGCTGGGGCAGCTGCGGGCGCGGGACGAATGGGACCTCATCGTCGTCGACACCCCGCCCTCTCGGTCCGCGCTGGACTTCCTGGATGCCCCCAAGCGCCTCGGGTCCTTCCTCGACGGCAAGCTGATCCGGGTCCTGATGGCCCCGGCGAAGGTGGGCGGCCGTGCGGGGATGAAGTTCCTGAACGTCGGGATGTCGATGATGACGGGCGCCCTGGGCAAGCTGCTCGGGGGCCAGCTCCTGAAGGACGTCCAGACGTTCGTGGCCGCCATGGACACCATGTTCGGAGGGTTCCGCACCCGCGCGGACGCCACGTACAAGCTGCTCCAGGCGCCCGGTACGGCATTCCTGGTGGTGGCGGCGCCCGAGCGGGACGCACTGCGGGAGGCGGCGTACTTCGTGCAGCGCCTGGCCGCCGAGGACATGCCGCTGGCCGGCCTGGTGCTGAACCGCGTCCACGGCAGCGGTGCCGCCCAGCTCTCCGCCGAGCGAGCGCTCGGCGCCGCCGAAAATCTTGAAGAGTCCCGCATTGTGGATCAGCGGGGCGGGAAAGCTGGAATTCGTAACTCTCCCGACACGCACGGCAGTTCAGAAGCTTCTCCATCCGGAGCACCGGACCGTGACGCAGGCTCCCCCGCCGCCGCGGACCAGGACCGGAGCGTCGAGCAACTCACCGCAGGCCTGTTGAGGCTGCATGCGGAACGTATGCAGCTGCTCTCCCGCGAGCAGCGCACCCGTGATCGTTTCACCGCACGTCACCCGGAGGTGCCTGTGGCGGAAGTGGCCGCGCTGCCCGGCGACGTCCACGACCTGACGGGACTGCGGAACATCGGGGACCGGCTCGCGGCCAACCAACTCGGCGGCACCGAGGAGGACGAGGCGTACGCGTAGGGAGCCTTGGGCGCCTGCCCTGGGCGCCCAAGGACCTGCGGCGCCGTGCCCTTCTGCACGCCGGGCACACGCGTGGATGCCGACGGCACCCGGCCACGGCTGCGACCAGGCTGGCGACATCCGCCCGAGTCCTATCCGCCTCACACCAAGGCGGCCGTAGGAACGAGACCTGTGCGCGGATGCCCTCTGCCGGCCTACAACTCAACAGCGAGCCGGCCACAAACCCCCGTGACCGGAGAGCCACAAGAGGCTGCGGGGAGCGTCCCGCAGGCCCAACGTGCGACCCAATGACCGAAATGCCCGATATAAAGGCGTGTTTGTGACGACTGCAACACAGGCCAAGCCCGTTCACGGCGACAACGCCTCGCCAGGCAGTCCCCAAGACGTCACCGCCTCGGCGAATCAGCTCCCGTGGATCCCGCGAACACCACGGGTTCCGTGAATTCCACCAAGGGCAGGCCGGGGCGCCCGAGGGCGCCCCGCATCCGGCCATGGACGCGCGTACCGAACATCCAGCAATGGCCAAGCGCGCCGGCCGCGGACAGCCATACGCCAGGGTGGTCAACGGCCCCCTCCGGCAGCGAACTCCGCACCCGGAAGCGACTCTGCCCGTCAACCCACAGCGGCGTAGTTCTCGTAGACCTCTTCCTCGTCAAGTGGCAGCAGACCCGCTCCGCGCTCGTACTCAGTGCGTGCGGTCTCCAGTAGGTGGCGCCATGAGGTGACGGTCGGCCGCCTGCGCAGCAGTGCGCGGCGCTCCCGTTCCGTCATGCCTCCCCACACGCCGAACTCGACGCGGTTGTCCAAAGCATCGGCCAGACATTCCGTGCGTACCGGACATCCGGTGCACACTGCCTTGGCCCTGTTCTGCGCTGCTCCTTGCACAAACAGTTCATCTGGATCGGTAGTGCGGCAGGCCGCCTGCGCACTCCAGTCGGTTACCCAGCCCATACCGGCGCCGTCCTCTCCCGAATCGAGGCTCCCCCACGGCGGCAGCGGCATATTCACCGCCGCCAGTTGAGGACGTTACGGAAGGTGGGCACAGCGCAACACCCCCTTCGGGCCCAATCTTGAATGGCCCGAACGGACTATGGGTAAACGGCAGATCACCCGGGGGAGTGAGCTGACGGCATACACGACTTCCCGGAAAAACCGGACAGTTCAGCTGCGCCACAACGGATGCCTGGTGACACACAAGGCGGATTCGGACACGTACCCAACAAAAAAGTTGGGGAACACCGGAACGATTCGGGTTCGCCGGACGTACTTGATACGTGGTCCTACTGCTGTGACAGTTGAGATCAGCTTAGGCCAAGGCCTAGACGCGTGTCCGGCGAATGAGAACGTAGGCTTCCCTCATGCCAAAGAAGCGCTCGGGCGGGGGGCTGTCCCCCGTGCAGCAGGCCGCCAAGTTCCTCGGAGTGAGTGTGCTCGCGGGGGCGGTGATGGCCGGCATCGCGCTGCCCGCCGCAGGCGCGCTCGGGCTTGCCGCCAAGGGGTCGGTCAAGGGATTCGACGAGATCCCGGCCAATCTGAAGAGCCCGCAGCTGAGCCAGCGCACCACCATCCTCGACAACCAGGGGAGCGCGATCGCCACGGTCTACTCGCGCGACCGCACGGTGGTGGAACTCAAGGACATCTCGCCGTACATGCAGAAGGCGATCGTCGCGATCGAGGACTCGCGGTTCTACCAGCACGGCGCGATCGACCTGAAGGGCGTCCTGCGCGCGCTGAACCAGAACGCGCAGAACGGCGGCGTGGCCCAAGGCGCCTCCACGCTCACCCAGCAGCTGGTGAAGAACTACTTCGTGGAGGAGGCCGGCGACGACCCGACGAAGGTCGCCCAGGCCACCCAGCAGACGTTCGGCCGGAAGATCCGCGAGCTGAAGTACGCGATCCAGATCGAGCAGAAGCTCGGCAAGAAGAAGATCCTCGAGAACTACCTGAACATCACGTTCTTCGGCCAGCAGGCGTACGGCGTCGAGGCCGCCTCCCAGCGCTACTTCTCCAAGCACGCCAAGGACCTGAACCTTCAGGAGTCCGCGCTGCTCGCGGGTCTCGTCCAGTCGCCCACCCGGTACGACCCGGTGAGCGACGAGGCGGAGGCCAAGAAGCGGCGCAACGTGGTGCTGCAGCGCATGGCCGAGGTGCACGACATCACGCAGGGCGAAGCCGACAAGGCCGAGGCGACCCCCCTCGGGCTGCACGTCAGCCAGCCGAAGAACGGCTGCATCACGGCGGTCAAGGGCGCGGGCTTCTTCTGCGACTACGTCCGCGAGGTGTTCCTGAACAACCCGGTCTTCGGCAAGACCCAGACGGACCGGGCGAAGATCTGGAACCGCGGCGGCCTCACGATCCGCACGACGCTGGACCCGCAGGCGCAGGACTCGGTGCAGAAGTCCATCAAGGAGCACGTCAACCAGAGCGACGACGTGGCCACGGCCGCGACCATCGTCGAGCCCGGCACCGGCAAGATCCTCGGGATGGGCCAGTCCCGCCCATACGGCTTCGGCAAGAACGAGACGCAGATCAACCTCTCGGTGGACAAGGCGATGGGCGGTGGCGCGGGCTACCAGCCCGGTTCGACGTTCAAGCCGATCGTTGCCGCCGCCGCCATCGAGGGCGGCATGCCCGCCACCCAGGAGTACCCGTCCCCCTACGAGATGGAGTACCCGAGCCCGGTGTCGACCTGCGACGGCAAGCAGTGGGTGAACACCGACGGCACCAAGCTCACCAACGAGGACGAGTCGGAGCACGGTCCGTACGGCATGAAGGAAGCGACCGCCAAGTCGGTCAACACCTACTACGTGCAGTTGATCAGTGACATCGGCATCTGCCCGGTCACGCAGATGGCCAAGAAGATGGGCGTGAACCGCGCGGACGGCGGCCAGATCAACCAGGCCCCGTCGATCGCGCTCGGCACCCAGGAGATGTCCCCCCTGACCATGGCGAGCGCGTACGCGACCTTCGCGGACCGCGGCACGTACTGCACCCCTGTCGCCATCGAGTCGATCACGCAGACCGTCGGCAACCAGAAGAAGTCGCTGCCCGTTCCAAAGACGACGTGCTCGCGCGCGATGTCGGAGACCACCGCGGACACGATCAACACCATCCTGAAGGGCGTGGTCGAGGACGGCACGGGCACGCAGGCCGGCCTCGGCGACCGTCCCAGCGCGGGCAAGACCGGTACGACGGACTTCCGCTACGCGGCCTGGTTCGTCGGCTACACGCCGAACATGGCGGGCGCGGTCTGGGTCGGCGACCCGGCGCACAAGCGGCAGATGACCCACATCACCATCGGCGGTGTCACCTACGACAAGGTCTACGGCGGCCAGGTCCCGGGCCCGATCTGGCGCGACATGATGTCGGGCGCACTGTCGGGCAAGCCGGTCGAGGACTTCAACCTGGTCAACATCCCCGACAGCCCCGACCGGAGGGACGGCGGAGACGGGCACGGCAACGGCGACACCAACGGGAACCAGAACGGCGGACAGATCGGCGGTCTGATCGACGGCGGGCTGACCACCGGCGGGACCGCCGGAGCCACCAACGGATCGACCAACGGCGGCGCGAACCCGCAACCGTCCTTCTCCATCCCCGAGGGATTCCTCCAGGGGAACGGGAACGGAACCGGCGGCCGGAGGGGCTGAACAGCCCGAGTTCCGCGTTTCCTCTCCTTGTACGACGACGGGGGCGTCCCTCCTGTGAAGGGACGCCCCCGCTGTCGTACGCACCCGTAGGCGCCGGCGCGAGGCCGGAGCGGTCAGCCGCCCGCGAGGAGCTCCTTGACCACGGCGGCGACCCGGCCGCCCTCCGCCTGGCCCGCCACCTTCGGGTTCACGATCTTCATGACCTGGCCCATGGCGCGCGGGCCCTCGGCACCGGCCGCCTTCGCCTCTTCCACGGCCTGGGCGACGATCTGCCGCAGCTCGTCGTCGGACATCTGCTTGGGCAGGTACTCGGCGAGCACCTCTCCCTCCGCCTTCTCCCGCTCGGCCTGCTCGGGGCGCCCGCCCTGCGCGAAGGCATCGGCGGCCTCCCGGCGCTTCTTCGCCTCGCGGGTGATCACCTTGGTGACCTCGTCGTCGGAGAGCTCGCGCTTCTCCTTGCCCGCGACCTCCTCCTTGGTGATGGCGGCGAGCGTCAGCCGGAGCGTCGAGGAGCGGAGCTCGTTGCGCTCCTTGATCGCGGCGTTGAGGTCTTCGTGCAGCTTCGACTTGAGCGTGGTCATGGCTCCGATTGTGGCAGGTGCGACATGGCGGCTGCCCGTCGATTTCCACAGGCGCGGCCGTTGTCCGCACGTCCGGACCCGCATCGGCTCCCGTTCTGCACACGCGCCTCCGCGGGCGATGCGCGGTTGTCCACAGGTGAGTCGAGGTGCCCTCGTGTTCTGACACGATGGTCCTATGCGCGCGCGATACGGAGTACCCCTGGGAATCACGGCGGTTGCCGCCGCCGGACTGCTGTACTCGGCCGGGTTCGAGGCCCGTTCCTTCCGGCTGCGCCGGGTGACGATCCCGGTGCTGCCACCGGGGGCTCGTCCCTTGCGCGTACTCCAGATCTCCGACATCCACATGGTGAGCGGGCAGCGCAAGAAGCAGCGCTGGCTGCGTTCGCTGGCGGGCCTGGCCCCGGACTTCGTGATCAACACCGGAGACAACCTCTCCGACCCCGAGGGCGTGCCGGAGGTGCTGGACGCGCTGGGCCCGCTGATGGAGTTCCCGGGGGCGTACGTCTTCGGTTCGAACGACTACTACGGCCCCACACTGCGCAACCCCGGACGCTACTTGGTGGAGAAGGCCAGGGGCCAGCACGGCCTGAACGGCAATGCGCCCGTGGCCGGCGTGATCCACAACCCCTGGGAGGACCTGCGCGACGGCTTCGACGCGGCGGGCTGGGTGAACCTGACGAACACCCGGGGCATGCTCAAGATCGACGACCTGGACATCGAGCTGACAGGCCTGGACGACCCGCACATCAAGCGCGACCGGTACGCGCGCGTCGCGGGGGGCCCGTCCTCGTCGGCGGACTTCTCCATGGGCGTGGTCCACGCGCCGTATCTGCGCAGCCTCGACGCGTTCACGGCCGACGGCTATCCGCTGATCCTGGCGGGCCACACCCACGGCGGCCAGTTGTGCATCCCCTTCTACGGCGCCCTGGTCACCAACTGCGACCTGGACACGGACCGGGTGAAGGGCCTGTCCCGGCACGCGGCGGAGGGTCAGTCGTCCTACCTGCACGTGTCGGCGGGATGCGGGACGAGCCGCTATACGCCCGTACGGTTCGCGTGCCCGCCGGAGGCGTCGCTGCTGACGCTGATCGCCAAGCAGTAGCGGCCGAAGGAGGCGCAGCAGGGCCGGGCACCGACCGAGGATGTCACCTGCCCGGACTACCCGTATCGCCCGTTTTGCCCTCCCCGCTTAGCGTGAGGGCATGACCTCGCCGATACCCAAGGAGATCCCGGACCTCCCGGCGGTGCCGGGCAGGCGAGGGCTACGGCCGTCCGTCGTGCCAGTAGCCGCCGTGGTGGCTCCCGTGTTCCGCCCGATGGCGGCCTCCCACCGCATGCTGCTCGCGGCAGCGGCCGGGGCGGCGGTGGCCGTCGACCTCCTCCTGGGCAGCCCGGTCCGGGTGCTGAGCTACTTCACGATCCAGGCGAACATACTCGTCGCGCTCGTCTTCGCGGTGTCGGCCTGGCGAGCGTGGACGGCTCGCCGCCCGCTGCCCCCGCTGGTGACCGGTGGCACGCTGTTCTACGCCTTGATCGCCGGCCTGGTCTACCACGTGCTGATCGTGAACGAACCCGGCCGCTTCTCCATGACGGGCCAGACCAGCCCACACCCCGGCTGGTCGTGGCTCGCCAACCAGGTGATGCACACGCTGACGCCGGTCGCGGCACTGCTGGACTGGCTCCTGCTGACGCGCCCGTCCGCGCTGACCCTGCGGCACGCGCGGAAGTGGCTGCTCTACCCCATGGCGTACCTGGTCTTCTCCCTGACGCGCGGCGAGCTGCTCCTGCCGGGAACAGAGGGCCGCTACCTCTACGCGTTCCTGGACGTGGGCCGGCTCGGCTACCGGAGCGTGCTCGCCAACGCACTCCTGATCGGCCTGGCGTGCTTCGCCCTGGCCGTGCTCCTGGTCGCCCTCGACCACGTCCGCCCGGACCCGACCCGCTGCAGCTCGAAAACCGGATTTCGTCTCCAGCCCCCGGTGGGCTAAAGTAAACGTCGTCGCAGCGACAAGCAGCGACATCGGGGTGTAGCGCAGCTTGGCAGCGCGCTTCGTTCGGGACGAAGAGGTCGTGGGTTCAAATCCCGCCACCCCGACAGCCGAAACACCAGGTCAGGGCCGGTCTTCCTGCACGGAAAACCGGCCCTGACTCGTTTCTCAGGGCCCTGGGGAGTGAACGGGGAGTGGATCAAGGAAATCCACTCCCCGAGCGTCACCCCTGGCGCGCTCTCAGCAAGGCATCGAGCGCACGCACCGGGGACCGAGGATGCATGGCTAACCACGCCTCCAACGACTCCTCCCACTGCTCGGTCAGTTCGCCCATGAGCCGATTCCTCATCCGCGCGGTGATTGCGAGTAGCGCGCCTGCACCGAACCGTCCTCGTGCCCCAAGCGCTCATCCATAAGCATGGCGGGATCCCTAGCTCCTCCATGAACGTCTTGTGAGAGTGCCTGAGCCCATGCGGAGTGAGGCCCCGCGCGATCGGAAGCCAGCACGCGTCCGCACGACCAGAGGCATTCCGGCCCCGTGCCGGCACCCCAGGCCAGGGGTCCGCCATCACCGGCACAGGGTGCGTCACCTGCCTGACCCACAGGCCGAGCTTGCCGCGGCCGAGCGGGAATGGCAGGAGCGGGCGATCGCCCGCGGCCGGGTCGATACGGTGCCGGCCCAGGACGGCGGCAACATCGCCGACACAGAGGTCACCCCGGATCCGTAGGAGACGGACGTGCAGTCAGCGCCCCGGGACGTGGCGAACCCGAAGTCGCAGGTGCCGGTGTGGCGAAGGCTGACCTGGTCGGTGCTGTCGGTGGCCTACCACCGCATCTTGCAGATCCTCGCCGAGCGGGTCCGGCTCGCCAGGCAGGACTCGACGAGGCTGCCGGGGTAGCCGCCATCAGTCCGGACCAGGGCCAGACGGGTGGTGTGCTCCTGCCACCTGCGGATGGCTTCTCAGGGCGCTGAGTCGTTCACCTCTGGGCTGAGGGCGTAGGCGCGCGTCGGGGAGGTGCTGGATGTCGGATGGTCCGAGGAAGTGGGCTTGCCGGACGCGTCCAGCCCGATCGCTGTCTTGAAGGTGCTGACCTGGGCACACGTGTCGTTGTCGTTGCCAAGCTTCATATTGGCGCCGTCGAGGGCGGCCTGGGTGTCGACAGGTACCGGGGCGGTCTTGCTGCCGGGAAAACTGGTGCCGCTGGGCCAGTCGGTACCGATGACTAGCACGATCCCCGTGCCGGATCCCTGCTTGAGCACCGATGCCGGCAGGCCGAGCGCCTTGGCAACGGCCCGGGCCTGCGGCATTTGGCCGGCCGGATAGGCCAACGACGTGGTGGTGGCCGGGGTCCCGTTGGCAGCGGCGGTCTGCTTGCTGAAGCCCCGGCGGAGGAGTTCTTGGCTGATCGTGTTGGCACGGCCGCGGACGGTCGTGCCGTTCTGCACCTGTACGGCGATGACGGATGTCGCAACGGCCGTGGCGGCGGGAGCGGCAGACGGCGACGCCGGGCGGGCTGCGGCCGTGAGCGACTGGTCGTTCGCGATGCTCTTGAACATGTCGTTCGCGCCCGGATTGGTGACCAGTGTCTGCCAGACTCCGTTCACCTCGACGTCGTGCGTCTGCATGGTGGCGAAGGTGACGCGGCTCGCGGGGACCTTGTTGAGGTCGCCGGCCAGGCCGACGAGCTTGGTGGCGGAGTTCAGCGAGCTGTCGACGGTCAGCGACTGGGTGGCGGCATTGGCGATGGCCCACATTTTGGCTGGGCTGCTCAGAGTGCCCTTGGTCTTCAGCTGATTGAGCAGGGAGCTGAGGAAGATGTGCTGCGCGGCAGTCCGGCCGCGACTGTCGCTGGAGTCCCCAAAGCCGTGCCGAGTACGAACGAACTCCAGCGCCGCCTGGCCCTCCAGTACGTGCGAGCCCTCCTTCAACTTCAGGTGGCTATAGGGGTCGTATATGTCGTGGTTGACGCAGATCGGGACCCCGCCTACCGCGTGGGACATGGCCACCACTCCGGAGAAGTCGACCATCATGAAGTGGTCGATGGGGATCCCGGTAAGTTCGTGCACGGCGACGACACTGCAGCCTGGCCCGCCGCCCAGGGCCGAGTTGATCATCTGGTTGGACTGAGGGCCCATGCTGGGGTGGTTCGCGGCGTGGCAACCGCTCCAGCTGCTCCGCAGGTCGCGGGGGATGCTCAGCACGGTGGCGTTTGACCGGTCGGCCGATATGTGCACAACCATCTCCACGTCGGCCCGGGCCCCGCTGGCTTTCCCGCAGGCGCCGCCGAGCTTGCAATCCGAGGCGTTCGCGCGGGCGTCCGAACCGATGACGAGGATGTTGATCGGGCTGCGTCCGAACGCGTCCGGTGTCTCATGTCCCGCGCCGTCCTTGCCGTTGGCGGACAGGTCATCGGACTTGATAGCGCTGGTCAGCTTCCAGTAGGCGTATGCCGCCGTGCCGATACCGAGCAACAGCACGAAGCCCATCGCCAACCCGACGATCTTCAGGGCCCGCCTTGCGCCCGACTTCCCCCTGCCCTTGCGCAGGGCAGCCCGGCCGCCGGCAACCGGCAGCGACGGTTCCGTTCCGTCCGCTCTGTTCCGACGGGCTCCGTGCCTCCGCGATCCACTGGAGGACTTCGTCATGGGCACTTCCTCGCACGTCGGGCCGATGAATCATGGAACGATCGGGGAGTACGACATTCCGAACCCGTAATGGGTTGCATCCCCCCAGCGACCCTGGAGGTCGCCCGGCTCCTGCTCCAACGCAATCCGCGGCGCGCAGCCCCGGCCTGTTCGCCTTGGCCCGTCTGCCCGGATTGGACGTGCGCTCCTTGCGGACGGGCGCGCCCTGAGAAGCCATCCGCTACCAACCAGCGGGCTTGTCTGGTCGTACAAGGGTCGTGATCGGGTGATCGTGCGGGGCGTGGGCGCATGAAGGCAGGGCCCCTTGGCACTCACTGAGTGTCCAACTGCGCTACAACGGCCCCGCACGGAGGCGCACAACCACGGCCGGTCTCGGATAGTTCGCGAGGGTGAGCTGCCCCGAGTTTCGTAGCGGCCGGTTGGTGTGCTTTCAGGCCCCGTTCTGGGTGGCCAGGGAACGGTAGTACTCGGCCTCGAATTCCTCGGGCGGAAGGTAGTCGAGGGCGGAGTGCAAGCGCTCGGCGTTGTACCAGCCGACCCATCGGACGAGAGCCCGTTCGACCTGGTCAGAGTCTCGCCAGGGGCCTGGTGCTCGATCAGCTCGGCCTTGAACGTGAGGTTGAGGGCATCGGCCAGGGCGTTGTCGTACGAGTCGGCGACGGAGCCGACCGACGCGCTCGCGTCGGCCTCCAACTCGTTCGTCCTCGCCCCGCTCGTGCCCGGCAGCTCCGGGCGCTCCAACTGCCTGCTGGGCGGCGCCCCGCAGACGTACACCAGGAAGATTCACAAGGGAAACGCCGGCAACCAACCGAAAGCCGCAGGCGAGGGCCGACTACGCCCCTTGACAGGCCCAACCCTCATGGGTGGGGTGTTGCAACGACCACTAGAACGGAAGTCACCCAGGGAGGGGACTTGGGGCGCTAGCGAAGGGGGCGGTACGGGATCCTCATACCGCCCCTGGCGCATCCTGATGCCTACGGCAACAGCTGAGGTTTCAGCGCCAGTTCACGCAGCTGTGCCCGCGTCAGCGGGAACGTCTTCAGCAGCGGGCCCTGCGAGCGCGCGCCGAGGAAGCCCGTCCAGTCACGGATGCTCAGCAGGGTGCCGTCCTTGAGGCGCAGCTGGGCCATCAGCTCCGCACCGCTGTACTTCGGCTGGACGTTCCGTCCCGCGGGCCACTGCCATACGCTCAAGAGCTCGCCGCCGGGCAGCTTGTCGCTGGTGCACCCGATCTTCGCGGGGATCTCGTGCCGCAGCGCGCAGGGATCCTGCGGCGCCACCGCGCCCTTGGCGCCGGCGGCCTTCGCGGTCAGCACATGGACGGTGATGTATCCGACCCCGCCGTCCCGCACCACCGCGTAGTCCCCGTCGTACGGTCCGGTCTTCCTCTCCACCTGCGTCTTCGGCGCGCCCTTGATCAGCTGCACCATCGACACCTCTCGGACCTTGCCCACGTCGGCGGGCAGCAGGCTGCGGAAGCCGGCGGCTCCCGTGCCGAACTCCCCGGCCGTCGGCGACGCCGCCACGTTCTCGCCGCGCCCGCCCGGCAGTACGCCGGAGCCGACGACGACGCCCCCCGCGACCACGGCCGCGACGAAGCCGGTCACCGCCGCGCGTCGTCGCCACCGCAACCGCGCGGCCCGCGCGAACACCGCCTCGCTCCCCCGGCTCTCCAGCACCGGCACGGGGCCGGCCGCCTTCCAGAGCAGCTCCCGTACCACTTCGTTCTCGCTCATACGTATTCCTCCCGCACCGCGGCTTTCAGCGCCGCGAGTCCCCTGGCTGTGTGGCTCTTGACCGTGCTCTCCCGCATCCCGAGCAGCTCGGCGGTGGCTGCCACGCTGAGGTCCTCCCAGTAGCGCAGCACGAGCACCGCCCGCTGTTTGGGCGCGAGTCCGGCGAGAGCGGCCCGCACCATCAGCCCGGTATCGCTGTCCACCAACTGCCCCGGCACGTCCGGCACGCCGCCGTACGCCTGTTCGCGCCGCCAGAACCGGCGGCGCGCCGAGATGAAGGTGTTGACCAGCGTCCGGCGCGCATAGGCGTCGAGGTTCTCCAGCCGCCCGTGCCGACGTGCGCCGAGGACGACCTTCACCAGCGTCGTCTGGACGAGATCCTCCGCCTCGTCACGGTTGCCGCACAGCAGGTAGGCACTGCGGAACAGTGCCGTGCGTCTGCCCTCGACGAAGGTGTGCAGAGCCGCTTCCGCGCCTTGCGTCATCCCTCCCCCTTCTCGGCCCACCGGGTACGGACCGTCTCACCCGTTCCAGTGCGTCGGGATACCTCCGAGGACGCAGCAGAGGCGGTAAGAATTTCCGTGCCGCCTCGGCAAGGCAGCTCACAGCTCGGCTCCTTGCCTGCGCGGCCGTCGTGACCGGTGAAACTCGCTTACGCGATCCCGTAAGGCCTGTGACGTGTGGCCGCGCCCGGTGTAGCGTCGATGCCAATAGTCGTGGTTCCGAAGTCCCGTTCGCCCGTGACACACGTCTCGGGCGTTCTTGCTGTTCAGCATGTCTCCGGACCAAGGCGATCACCTTCGGATCCCGCACGGTGCGGGGCCCGAACTTCCTTGAGGGAGACAGGCATGGCCAGCGGTACCGTCAAGTGGTTCAACGGCGAAAAGGGCTTCGGTTTCATCGAGCAGGACGGCGGCGGCCCCGACGTCTTCGCCCACTACTCGAACATCGACGCCTCCGGCTTCCGCTCCCTGGAAGAGGGCCAGCGGGTCACGTTCGATGTCACGCAGGGGCAGAAGGGCCCGCAGGCGGAGCACATCCGCCCCGAGTAACAACGCATAGAGAGAGCCCGGAGCCCGGCCGGATGGTTACCGGCCGGGCTCGTTGTTGCCCGGGCGAAAGGGGGGTAGTCCGTACCCCTGGCGGTGATCCGCCGCCACGCACCCGCTTGGGCGGCGCCCCGCGGTGGGGAGCACCACGGTTGTGGGCGTCTGCCCGCAACTACACGGTGCTTTGCCCCCAGGTGTGTCCGTCTCGCTCACACCTGCGTGGCCCTCTGCACCACCCAGACGTAGCTCTTCAAACCGCAGTGCTCGTCTACGTCTTCCCCTCCCAAGCCATGCCTCTGGTACTGCCGTTTGCTGTCGTCGCTGTAGTTCTGACGCTGGCTCAGTGGTTGTCCCGGCGCTACGCGGCTTCGTGTCAGGGGTCAGTGGGGGGCCAAACGGGGGCCAAGCTCAGCAGCCGTGCCGAGACGCTCCCGGACGGTGATGGAAACGAAGCCGAGATGCGCGATGCTCTTGCCGCAACCCGCACCACGCTCACGACCCTGCCGGGCCTGGGTACTGTGCTGGCTGCCAAGGTCATCGGCCACGTCGGCGACGTCAGCCGCTTCCCCACCGAGCACCACTTCGCCAGCTACACCGGCAGCGCACCCCTGGACGCCTCCAGCGGCAACGACATCCGCCACCGGCTCAACACCGGCGGCAACCGCGCGCTGAACTCGGTCCTGCACATCATCGCCGTCTGCCAGATCCGCGACGGCGGCCGCGGCCAGGACTACTACCTGCGCAAGATCGCAGAGGGAAAGACGCCGGCGGAGGCCCGCCGGGCCCTGAAACGACGGCTGTCCAACGTGGTCTACCGGATCATGAAACGCGATCAACGGAACCACCCCGCTCAAGCCGCTTGACACACAGAGGCGCTATGAGGTCACAAGCGCCCGTCCGGCCGCGTGCGTGGTGACGCCCGGCAGGCCGACAAATCCTAAACAGGACAGCCGAGACGTCAGTCAGAACACGAGTCAGACCCGCCAGTGGCGTCACCACGAACATCATCACTGTCAGAACACGTCGTGGCTGGGGCGGTCCCGTGCACCCTGTGGACTCTAAAAACAGTTGCGGGCCGAGGAAGGCGGCGCCTGGCGAGATCTGATCGCCCGGCGCCACTACACGGGTCCTGGCTCACTGGACGCGGAGACCAGCGCGGCGACCCTCACTCTGTTCCTGATCTCCATGTGGGTGCTGGTGATCGTCGCCCGGCCCTACACCTGGTGGCGCGTCACCCTGGTGGCGGCGATGGGCGTGGCGTTTCTGTTCGTCCTGATCGCGCCCTCCAGCGCTTCTTCGCACTGAAGCTGGTTGGAGTCGCCATCCCGTGGATCGCGGTGGGCATCGCGGCGCTGGCGGCGGTCGCCCTGGAGGTCCTGTGAAAGTGGGTCGACCGCCGTTTCCCGGCGTGACGCGGTACCTGGCGGGCACCGCGTCACCTGCTGCCGCGGAGGCTTACTTGACGTCGACGTAGTCACCCGTGGCGTTTGCCGCCCCGGTCGTCGGGGAGCCCGCGAAGCTGAAGCGCCAGTAGCCGTCGTAGTTCGCGGTGGTGGTGGTCTTCAGGTTGCCGTACGAGTCCGAGTACACCGTCTTGATGGTGGTGTACGTCGTCGTGCCCGCCTTCCTGAACTGCAGCTTGACCGGCTGCTTCGCGTAGCCCTTGTAGGTGTTGGTCTCCCAGTCGGCGCGGGTCAGCTTGCCGGTGGCGGTCAGGGTCTTGCCCTTGGCGACCGGCTCCGGTCCGGCGTTGACCGTCAGCTTGGCGGAGCGCTTGACCTTGGTGGTGGTGAGGCCGCCCTGGTCGGCGTACCCGACCTTGGTGATGTCGAAGGTGGGGCTGGACGGGTCCTGGCCGTTCAAGTCGATGGCCAGGGCGCCAACGCTCCAGGTGCCCGCGTCCGCGTTCATGAGGTTGCCGTCGGCCGCGTAGATGTCGACGTTGCCCTTGCAGGTGGCGGTGGTCGACGAGGTGGCGGTGCAGGTAGCCGGGGCGTCACCGAAGAGCATATTGCTCGGGTCGTCGTAGGAGCCCTTGTAGATGTACGGGCCGGTCTCGAAGTCGGACGAGGTGATGTCGACGTCCGCGCCGTGCGTCAGGGTGTACGAGACCGGGATCGCGACGTGGGTGGTGGTGCCGACCGAGTACGAGCTGCCGATCTTCACATTGGAGAAGGTGACGTTCAGGGCGTACGGCGCGCCGGCGGTCTCGGTGGCGGCGCTGAACGCGGTCTTGCCGGAGGTGGCGTGATCGGCCTGGGCGGTGTGAGCGGCCTGCCAGACCTTCGCGACGTCTTCGCGGTGGGACGCGGCGGAGTCGGCGGCCTGCGCGGCCGGCACGACAAAGGCGGAGAGAGCCAGGGCGCCGGAGACGGCGGCCACGGTGGCACGTATGCGCATTGCATTCCCCAAGTGGAGAAAGGGGCCCACGGGTTGGCTTCACATGGGGCCCGAGTGTCTGGTGAGTCTCTTGACTCGCGTGATTCAGATACGCGGCCCGACCGCATGGTTGTACGGAGGTGGAACGTTTTTGTCGCAGCGTTACCGGACCGGACCCCGCTGTCCGGTCCCCGCCTCCCGGAGGGGACGCGGGGACCGTGGGGCGCTTGCTGGGTCGACGGGTGCCGGACGACCGTGCGGCCCGCCCGGACGGCGCCCCGCGCCGCTGGGCAGCACCGGCCGCCGCGACTCGCTCAGGCGCCGCACTTGGGCCGCCATCCGCATACCGCGTCTTCCAAACTGGCGGCGGCCCTGAAATGGAGTCCCGGGGCCGTCGAAGGGCGCTCAAAGACAACCGACGCTGACAACCACCAGCAGTCAAGGCTGCGGCATGCCCGGAATAACAGGCGGTGGATCTTGCCGTCCGCAGCACGCGGTACCACGATCGGGCAGCTGGGCACGGGGGCTTCGATGCTGCACGTCATCTCACTGGTCGCCGTGGCGGCTGTCGTGGTGCTCTATGCCGTGGCGGGTGTCCTGGCCATCACGACCGGCCGGGCCGTGCCATGGCAGCCGGGGTACATCCTGCGGCCGAGGCTGTGGGGTTCCGGAGCCCTGAGACGCCGAGTCCGCAGAGACCGGACCGAACTTGTAAAGCGAAGGTCGTCGGTTCGGATCCGACAGTGGGCTCCGAAAAACTCGGCAATCGCCCTGCGACGGGCGGCGTTTCCATCGACGATCTCGACGTTGGCCTCGAACAGTTGGCTGGCTCGGAGACGGTCAAGCCGGGTGTGCCCGCAGGAGCCCTTTGCCCGCGGGCAAAGGGCTCCAGCGTGAGGTGCGACCGACCGGTCAGCTGATGGTTGCGATGCCGTCGGTGGTGACGGTCGGGCGGCCCGAGGTGCCGACCACGACAATCTTCAGGGTGTGCTTGGCGGAGCTGGACCACGTCTTGGTCCAGATCGCCTGCCGGTACTGGGTGGTGGAGGACTTCAGGTCCACCGTGGTGACCTTGGTGCCGTCGACGTAGACGTAGGCCTGACCGGAGGTGGAGGCCCGCGAGACGATCCAGGCCACCGAGCGTCCGGTGAAGGTCCAGCTGATCGAGGCCCCGGCGGACGAGGCGCTGTAGGAGTAGCCGCCCAGGTAGCTGGAGCTGCTCTTGTGGGTCCAGCTGCCGGTCCGGGTGGTGGAGGTCTCCTGGATGATGTTCGGTGTCCGGTAGACGGAGGCTCCACCGGTGTTGCCGGCCACGTCGTACGCCTTCAGGGCGAACAGGTCCGAGGTGCCGGGCTTGGCGCTGGTCGACCAGGTGGTCGCCGTCGGGCCGAAGGCGGCCGAGGACGGCGCGGTCGCCATGATCTTGGACAGCGCCGCGTTGTCGGCGGCCTTCCAGGTCACCGTGACCGGGACCGCGGTGGAGCTCACCGTGCCGATGCGCAGCTGCACGCCGGGAGCGGTCGGGAAGGTGGGGGCGGTGGTGTCACCGACCAGGGTGACCGAGCCCGACAGCGTGGTCGACTTGCGGACGTGGGTGGCGCGCACCTGGACGGCGTGGCTGCCGGCGGCCACGGAGATCGAGGCGGAGCGGGCGGAGCCGGAGGTGTGCGCCACGGCCTTGCCGTCGACCAGGACGTCGAAGCCGGAGATCACCTGCGACGGCGTGGAGGTCGTCCAGCTCACTGTGACCGCGCCCTTGGTGTAGTAGCTCGTTCCGGACTTGGTCGCCCCGCCGGACAGCCCGGTGACGGAGACCGCGCCGACCGGGCCGGCCGCGTAGGAGCGGATCGTGCTGAGGGCGTTGTAGAGCTGGTTGCCGGGGCAGTCGGTGGCGAAGCCGTTGCGGTGCCCGGAGATCGCGTTGAAGCTGTAGCTCTTGCCGAGGGTGAAGCCGTAACTGTCGGAGGCGCCCTCGGGCAGCGACGCGGTACCGGTGTCCGGGTTCACGCCGGTCATGCCGAACTTCCAGGCCGCGATGCGGGCGATGGAGGCCAGCATCGCCGTGCTGGGCTTGGCTCCGGCGAAAGTGCTGGCCGTGGAGTCGCCGCCGCTGAGGTCGGTGTACGTGCCGATGGCGGCCACGCCCATGCTGTTGGTGTTGAACCCGTAGGTCTGGGCGCCCACGATCGGCAGCGCCATCCCGCCGAAGCGGCCCTCGAAGATGGTGCCGCACTTGTCGACGAGGAAGTTGTAACCGAGGTCGCGCCAGCCCTGGTTGAGGTGCTCGGCGTAGATGCCGCGCACGATTGCCGGGGAGTCCGCGCAGGAGTAGTTGTTGGTGGTGTCCGTGTGGTGGACGTACATCACCTTCACCGCCGAGCCGTACGACGGGTAACCCGATTCCCGCGCGCACTCGTCCGCGCCCCAGCCGGCCCGGGTGACCACGGTGGGCGGGGCCACCGTCGAGGTGGTGGTGGCCGGCATCGGGTCCGGCGGGGTCTGCGACGCCGACGTGGAGGGGCTGGCCGAGGAGGTCGGGCAGGAGGGGTACGCCTGGGACAGCGACGGAAGCTGGCTGGGCCAGGACGTCGGGGACGCGCTCGGCGAGGCGGAGGTGGGGGCGGAGACGGAGGCACT
Source organism: Streptomyces sp. NPDC001156 (assembly GCF_053598275.1). NCBI lineage: Bacteria > Bacillati > Actinomycetota > Actinomycetes > Kitasatosporales > Streptomycetaceae > Streptomyces > Streptomyces sp. NPDC001156. The sequence goes on from NZ_JBSFJX010000026.1 coordinate 76,668, forward strand.
GGTGGACGGCGCGGCGGAGGCGGACCCGGTGGCCGTCGGGGTGTCCGTGGGTGAGGCGGAGTCCGTCGCGGTCGGGGTGTCCGAAGCGCCGGTACCTGCGGTGGCCGTCGCGGTGTCGGTCGGGGCGGCGCTGTCCGTCGGTGTGGCGGTATCGGTGGCCGCCGGGGAAGCCGAGTCGGTGCCCGTCGCGTCCATGGCGTAGCCCGCCAGGCCCATGCCGGAGGCTTGCGTCCCGCCGATGGCGGGCTTGCCCGGGTCGACCAGGTCCACCCGCAGCCCGGCGGGCAGCGCGGTCGTCTTGCCGGCGCCGGTCGCGCGGACCTGGATTCCGTTCGACGGCCCCGACCACATGGGCGACATCCCGCCGCGCACACCGGGACGGTTCAGCTCGGCGGCGTCGGGGATGTCGTCCGGCTGCTGCATCTTCAGCCACTGGGTCCAGTGGCCGCCGACGGCGGAACGGGTCCGCACCTCCACCGTGCCGCGCAGCTTGGCGTGCGCGCCGTTCCAAGTGACACCCACCATGCTGAACGGAGCCGTGGACCGGGCCCCCAGCGTCTTGAGCGACGCGTCGGCCCCGGTCAGGGCGAGCGAGTGGACATGCGTCTTGATTGGTCCCGGCGCGGCCGACGCTCCGGCATGGCCTCCCGACCCGGCCATTGCGACGGTCGCCACAGCCACGCCGCCCCCGGCTATCACCGCCCCCAGCGCCACCCACGTGCGCGTTTTCAGTCCGACTCGACGACCGCGCCGAACCCTGTGTTCAGTTCTCATGCCCCACCCTGAAGCCCCGTTGTAGTTGTCATCACAGCCATGCCGAAGGTGATGGCCGCCGTCCCGCCGAAGTTGCCTCCTGCGGACATGCTGGTGATCGGCAGCTCTTGCCCGCGACGGACGCGTCCAGGGTCAGCACGGCCACGTCGTTGTTGACGGCCGCCAAGTTGAAGAACGGGTGGCTCCACTGGCGCAGCACGCCGAGCGTACTGACGCTTGATCCTCATTCCCCTATTCGTCACGCCATGATCGTGCAAAGGGGCCGTCCCGGCCGACGCAGTGCAGGGCAGCCCGGGACCGCGAAGGGCGAACAGGGGTGGACGCTGAGGAGGTTTCGTCAGGCCAGCCCATCACGGGCATGGCCAGCAGAAGAGAGCCGTTGGCGTACGCCAACCGGTACGCCAACAGCACCGCACACCGACGGCCATCCCCAGTGCCCCGCAACCCCTATGACCGGCTGCCATGCTCGGGAGACACGGCCTAAAAAGCGGAAGGTCGCCGGTTCGACCCCGGCCCTGGCCACCAGTGCTGATCAGCACAAAACCCCGAGCGAGATCATTCGCCCGGGGCTTTCGCGTGTCTGCCGACGGCAGTCCGACAGGAACGGACGAGCCGCGAGACAGGTCACAGAGCCCGTGCCTGTCTCGCCAGATCCTGGCGGGCCCGGCTGCGGGAAGGCAGCGTGTCAGACCATCCCTCAGCCGGGCCCCGGCCGGTTCAGCGAGTGATCACGACGGCATCGAGATGCACGGTGGACCGGCCGGAGGCGCTGCCGGAAAGAATGCGCAGCTGGACGTTGTGCGTCCTGATCGCGGAGCCGAGCGTGCGGGTGAAGACGACCTGTCGGTAGGTGGTCTTGGCGGCGTAGGTGTTCACCGTGCCCACGGTGGTTCCGTCAACCACGACCGCGAAGCGGCCGCCGTTCGACTTCCGGGTGGCCACGATACGCAGCTGGGTGCCATCCGCCGAGAAGGACACGGATGCGCCCTTGACGGCGGAGGCGCGCTCGGTGCCGGACCAGGCGGAGGATGCCGCCACCGACTTCCAGGTGCCCGAGTAGTGCAGTGCCGCGGCACGGTCATCGATCGGGATGCCGGTGGCCGCCGCCTTGCCCCAGGGGCCGGTCTGGCCGGCGTCGTCGTGAGCGCGGACGTAGAACCGGTAGGTGAGTCCGGGTACCGGCCTCACCGGGCTGCTCGCTTTGCCGAAGACCGCGGAGGTGGACGTGGTGCCGGTGCGCCAGGTCTGCAGCGGCCCCAACTCCCAAGCGCCCTTGCTGTTACGGGTGGCGACGCGCCAGCCGACGTCGTACGACTTCACGCCCGCGGTCTTCGCCGACCAGGCGACCGGCACCGTGGCGCTCGTCGCCGCGCTGCTCGCGACGGTCGGTGCTGTGATGGAGGCCGCAGGGACCGCCCGGCGCAGGGTCACCTTGCCACTGATGTCGGGCGTCGCCCGGCCGGTCACCGTATCGCGCACTGTCAGTGTCCAGGCATATGCGCCCTCGGCAGCTGCTGTGCCCGCTTCCGTCTTTCCGTCCCACACCGGTGCGATCCTGCCGTCGGAGGCGGTACCGGTCAGGGAACGGACCTGCGTGGTGCCGGACTTGAGGGTGAGCGTCCAGCTCACCGGCCGGTTGAAGGCCCAGGTGGGGTTCCAGTTGTCGGCCGATCCGTCGCCGTTGGGGCTGAAGCCGATCGGGGCGGCGGCCGAGGCAGCGGTAGGAACGCCGGCCCAGATCACGTGGGTGACTCCTGCGCCATCCATCCAGGCTGCCCAGGGTGCGTCACGATCGACGGCCCACCGTTCGGCGGCGGCACTGTCGGCCTTTTCCGGGAGGGCGAACAGAGGCTGCGCCTCGGCTCCTGCCACGCCCAGCGCCTGGGCGTTCAGCATGACGGTGCTGCTGCCCGAGGTCCTGGTGAAGGTGTACAGCACGTTCGCGCCGAGGATCGGCGTGTGGACGGAGGCGTCCACGGCGGTGCGCGTCGAGGTCCCCGCCTTGAGGAGCAGGCCGTTGGTGGACGCGGCCCCGCAGGTGGTCAGCAGGATCCAGGGGCCTCGCACCTGCAGGCCTCCGGGAAGGCAGTTCACCGTGGCTACCGTGCTCACCGTGCCAGTTGCCAGGTCTGTACGCCGGATGGACCAGGCGGAGCCACTGGCGTCGGAGACGGAGGAGTATAGGGCGCCTCCGTCAAGTGCAGAGCTGCCCGGCACATGTTTGCTCGCACCGCTGCTGACGGTCTGCAGCAGAGGCCCGGCAAGAGAGCTCGGGTCATCCGACAGAACATGCTCCCCGTCGAAGTCCACCACCTCGGCACCGCCGGCGTGCGGGAGGGCGGCACCGATCTGCTTGCCGGCCTGGTAGACCTCGTAGCCACTGCCCTGATCGGTCAGGACCCGGCCGCCGGCGGCAGCCAGCGTGTGATGCACGATCCCCTGGGAGTAGGCCATCACCCGTGAGGGGCTGCTCGCCGAAGCGGCCACCGTACCCACCGAGAGGTTGCTGCTGAGCAGAACGCCGCTGCGCCGGGAGGAGTCGTCGCTGGTGTAAAGGACGCCGCCGGAGAGCGCCATGGCGTCCAACCGGGCCGGGTCGGCAGGGATCGTGGTGGCATCGCCCGCGGCCGTGGACACCCGTCCGGCGACGAGGGTCTGGATCCGGGCGTCGACGTCCGGCCGGTAGAGCGGCACCCGCATCCGGCCGTCGTCACCCACCGAGACGTCGGTGAAGGTCCCGCCGAGATCCGCCGCCGGCGCGGAGCCGTCCCTGGACATGGCAAAGAGTTCGCTGCCGGTACCCGCCGGGTTCCAGCTGGTCCAAGCAAGGGTGTCGTCGCTGATCCAGCGAACCCCGTCGACTGGCAGGGTGACGGTGGCCGGGCCATCGCCCGGCGCCGACCGCTGCCACTCCGTCAGGACGGCACCGTCGACGACCCCCACCCTGCTGGGAGTGAACTCCAGCCCCTGCGGCAGCATCTGGGACGCGGGCTGGGCGACGGTGACCACCGCGGAGGTGGTGAAGTCGACATACGCCACGACGTACTGCCAGGTGGCGGTCTTCCTCAGCACCAGGGCGCCGTTCGTGTCCGAGGCGAGGACCTCGTACTGCGAGTCGTCGGAGAGCAGCGTCCGGTCCTCGCTGCCAGGAGTACGCAGAAGCAGGCGTACCCGATACTCCGAGCCCTGCAGGTAGCTCTGCTCGATGAGGATGCCGTCACCGGCCTGCCCACGGTAGCGCTCGGTGCCCGCTGCCCCGGAATCGTTGTAATTGACCGGGAGCGTGCTCTCGGCCCCAGAGTCCAGACGGCGGAGTGTGACATGGTCGGCCAGGGCGCCGTTGGGATTCGTCGAGGTGGCGACGGCCACCACGCCGTTCTGTACGGACACGGCGTTGACCTGCACGGTATCAGCGGTGTTGGCGAGCGGCCCGAGATCCTGGGGCGTGCCTCCCTGGGTCGCGACCCAGCCGTGCGGCCGGAAGTCGGCGGACGTCTGCTGGCTCCAGACAACCACCTGACCGGACCCGGATATCTGGTCCGCCGACGGTGCCGAGGTCGGCCGGGCGGGCAGCGATGTGGACACATCCGTCGCAGTCGCCGCTGCGGCTGTGGCGGGGGCCAGGGCGACAGCCTGCGGCAGCAGCAGTGCGCCGGTGACGGCCGTGACGGCGAGCAGATGACACTTGCGCGATGGCATAGCGTCGGGGTTCCTTTCGGACGAGAGGGGCGCATCATCGCACGCGTCCTGACCGCGTCCACCAGCAGGGATCGGCGGCGGCATCGACCACCTCAACGGCGGCAACGGCAACGACAACCTCCACGGCGACGACGGCGACGACAACCTCCACGGCGACGACGGCAATGACACAGTCTTCGGCGGCGAAGGCAACGACACGCTTTTCGGGGGCGCCGACAACGACCACCTCTTCGGCAACACCGGCAACGACACGCTCTCCGGCGAGGCCGGCAACGACGACCTCTTCGGCGGCGAAGCCAACGACACCCTCGACGGTGGTCCTGGCAACAACTTCAATGACGGTGGTCCTGGCAACAACACATGCGCCAACCCCGCCACCGGGCCCGGCTGTCCCGTCTGACGGCCCACGCCACATCATCACTCCGGAGCGCGACGGAGTTGTGCCTGTCGATGATGACGACGACGCGCCGGCGGTTGGCCACGTGCGGTACCAACTCGGTTGGCCAACGACGGCCAGAGGTCGTTGCCAGAACAAGACGATGAAGGGCACGGCAGGCTGTTACCTCCACCAAGATGAGTGGACGAAACGTGGCCAGGCCGAACTGAAGAAGAAGGCGAGCAGGCACCGCAAGAGGCAAAGCAGAGGCGCACAGGATGAGCATCGAGAGTCGCTTTCCCCTCGGCGGTGAGGTCCGCCAACAGGTCCTCGCGCATCTCTCGCGTGATGTCGCAGTAGCGCGCCTGTGGACACGCTCAGAGTGGTCCGGCGCACGCCCCGCCTCGAGTGAGGCGGGGCGTCGTCGACGTGGTGCCGTCGCCCGTCAGGCCGGATGTGGGCCACCCGGCCGCGCGGACTCGGGTGAGGCCGTCAGTACAGGGCCTTATAACCCTGCCAGCCGGTGCCGATCTTCACCCGTGGCGCGAACGACCCGTTGCCGTAGCCGGTCTGCCGGAACAGGTTGCCTGCGGTGTCCCGGGCGACGATGTCCGCCTTGCCGTCGCCGGTGATGTCACCGACTCCGACCACGACGTTGTAGGAGTTGCCCCAGTTGGTGAACAGCCGGACCCGGGACGCGAAGGTGCCCTTGCCGGTGCCGTAGTAGTGGTACAGGACGTTGGACTTGTCCTGCGCGATCAAGTCGCCGACCCCGTCGCCGTTCAGGTCACCGACACCGACGACCTTCTTGTACGTCTTCCAGTTGTCGTACAACTTCACGCGCGTGGACAGCTTTCCAGTGCTGGTGCCCTTGTACAGGTAGACCGCACCGGTCGAGGCGTTACGGGCGAGCAGGTCGGCCCGCCCGTCACCGCTGATGTCCCCCGGCGAGGTCAGCACGTCGTACTGGTTCCAGCCGGTACCCAGCGAGGTGTGCGCCGTGCTGGTCTCGATGGGCCATCCGAACTTGGGCCGATACGCCCGCAGTTCGCCGCTGCTGAACCGGACAAGGATGTCGTTGTGGCGGTCACCGTCGACGTCGCCGAAGGGAACCAGCGTCACGGAGGAGGGCCAGCCGGGTGCCGACTTGCCCCCGCTCAAGGCGCCCGCCCCGTTGCCCGGGCGATAGCCGATGTCACCGGACGACAAGAAGGTCAGGACGTCGCCGATCCCGTCGAGCTCCTGCGAGCCGCTGCCGGTGAAATCGCGGCGCACCACGGCCGCGTCGGACACCTTCACCGTCTGCGACACCGTCAGCGGCACTCCGGAACCGTCGGCCGGCCGGGCCGTCAGCTTGAACGTGTACGTGCCGTCGGGGACAAGCGCGCCCTTGGCGTCACGTTTGTCCCAGCGCGCGCTCAGGGTGCCGTCCACCTCGCCGCCGTTGAACGTACGGACCACGGCGCCGGTGGCCTTCCTGGTGAACGTGGCCGTCCAGGAGGCGGCGGGCTTGGAGAGCAGTCCGCGCCACTGCCACCACAGGCTGCCGTCCAGGCTGTTCTCCTCCGTGTTGCCGGTCGCCTCGGACTCGACGACGCCGAGCGCCTGGGCGGCGACCCCGCTAGGCACCAGATGGATCCGGTGGTCCGCGTCGACGTAGGCCGCGGGCCCGCCGAACTTGTCCACGGTCCAGTTCACCCCGCGCACGCTGGGGGTGCCCGGCGCGAGATTGCCGATCGTGCGGGTGGTCGCGGTGCCACCGGCGAAGGCGGTGAGGAGGAGCGCTCCCGACGAGGTGTCGTGCCGGACGAGGTAGCCGTCGCCGAGCAGCGCCTGGCCCGACGGGACGGGAATGTTCTTCTTCGCCGTACGGTCCCAGACGCCGGCCGACGCGGTCGGCCCGCAGGACCAGTAGATCCAGCGGCCTACGGCCTGCAACTCCTTGGGCACACACGGGGCGCCGGTGCTGACGGTGTCGGTGGTCTTGCCGGTCTTCAGGTCCTTCGCGGTGACGACACCGGTGCCGGAACCCGGGGTCCACAGCTTGGTCCCCCATACGGAGGCGGCCGTGACGGAGCGGGTGACGATGGGCTGCAGGTCGGTGTAGACGTCGAGGTCGCCGACGTACTGCTTGGCGGGGGAGGAGCCGTTGACGACCGCGTACCGGCCGGTGATGTCGAGGACTGTGCCGGAGGACGAGGGCAGATAGAAGAAGCCGGCGTCGTCGGCCTTGTCGAGGGACTGGACGTACGACCCGACAGGTTCGGGCCCTGCTGTGAACGTCACCGCGCGGCCGTCGCCGGTGGCGTACGGGCCCTCCTCGCCGCTCACCCACTTCCGCCAGGTCGGCGTGCCCGGTGTTCCATCGGCGGCGATCCGCCGGGTGTAGTAGGCGCCCATGAAACTGCTGTCGGCCTCCTCGGTGGCCAGGGTGCCGTTCTGCAGCGACAGCCCACCGATCCTTGCGGCTACCGGCGGTACTGCGGTCAGCTCCGTCAGCGTCGGGGTGTCCGCCCCCGTGTCGGTGACCCTGTGTACCGCCCAGTGCCCTGAGTCGGTACCGCCCACGACCAGCAGGCCGCCGTCCGGCGTCGGGGTGACCGAGGTGTTCGCGTGCCGGAGCAGAGTGAGCGCGTCGCCTCCCGTGAGGGGGACGGCCATGAGCTGCTCGCCGGACTCGTCGGCCGAGTTGTAGGGGTCGGACGGCACGGAACGGGCCACCACCAGCCAGCGTCCGGCTATGCCCAGATACGGGGCACCTTCCGTGCCGGGCAACGTCACCGTCGTCTCGGGGGCGGAGAGGTCGGCGCGGTCCAGGACGTGCGCCGTGCTGCCGTTGGCGTACCAGACCAGGCGGTCCGCGCTCAGCACGACGGCCGTCGGAGCGACGGGCACCGTCACATCGCCGGTGACCCTCGCGGCGGACAGGTCCACCATCGCCAGGTGACGCACGTCTCCCGAGGCGTAGCTGATGACGGCGGTGCCGCTGTCGCCGCCCAGGATGCTGAAGTTGGTGGTGATTCCGGCCGGCCATCCGTCGACGAGGGTGCCCTCGGCGGGTGCGCCGTCGCCGTATAGATACAGCAGGCGGTTGCCCTCGGCATCCCGTGCCTGGGTGAGCACATGGGCGCCGTACGTTGCCCAGTACATCCCGTGAGTGATGGCGACTTCCGTGGTGGTACCGGCGGCCATGTCCCTGAGGACGACCTTCGCGGTGGGCGAGACGACATCGGTCACGATGTCGGACGAGGCCCCGAGGTACGCGGGGAATTCGAGCCGGGCGAGGTTGCCCAGTGCGGTGGTCGTACCAGTGCCGTACGACGTCCAGAGATAGCCCGAACTACCCTCCTGGGCATGCAGATAGCCGTTCGGGCCGGCGGAGTACAGCCGGTCGTGGCGCGGAACATAGCGGTCCGACTGAAAGACCTTCTCCGCCGCGACGGTACTCCCGACGGCGGTGTCCGCGCCGGCCGGCACGGAGAGCGGGCCGAAACCAGCGGTCACGGCGAGGACCGCCAACGCGGCGGTGATGCCACGGGCGGTGGTACGACGGGCCAACGCGGCCTCCTGGGCAGGAAAAGGGCGTGGCGGGACGGCGGTGGCCGATCAGGCGCGCGTCAACGGTGCTGTGAGAATGCCCAGCCCCCCGGCTGTCCCCCATGCAAGGCGGCATGAGGGTAGCAGCAACCCCAGGCCCATCAGGAGTACCGGAGATCACTTCCTGGTAACCGCGAACCCCTAGGTGGCCGAACGGCCCGCGGGTTCGCTCGGTGCTGCGGGTACGGCGCCGCGGCAGCGGGAAACGGGCTCCGCGGCCGTGTGCCACAGCCAGCGGGCGTCGATCTCGCGGCCGTTCCGCAGGGTGTGGCGTGACGGCCCCTCGTCCGCGACGAAGCCGGCGCCGGCCAGCGCCCGCGCGGACGCGGTGTTCGTCGTCTCGTGCCCTGCCCGCACGATCTGAAGTCCCAGGTGGGCATGGCCGAGGTTCGCGACGGCCCGGAACAGTTCCGCGCCGAGCCCCTGGCCGCGCGCATGGGGAGCCAACCATCCGCCGATCTCGCCGGTTTCAGGATCCAGCTGCTTGAATCCTCCCCCAGCTGAAGCAGGGGGATTCCTGGCTCACGTTGGCTGCGGGTCAGCGACCAGCAGCTCTTACACGATCAACACCAGCCGGG
>NZ_JBSFJX010000027.1:0-82484 GCF_053598275.1 Streptomyces sp. NPDC001156
GCATCGCGCTGCAGGGCGCGCTTGACCGCCCACATCGCCGAGTACAGGTTCTCCGCACGCTGCAGGTCTTCAAGGCGGTGGACGTCCAGGGGCAGACGGATGACCGCCAGCTCGGTGTCCTCGCCACGCTTCCAGCGCTCGCCCTTGTTCTTGCCCCGCAAGCGGCGACCAGGCGCGGCATCGGAGGCGGGCGCGGCATCGAGCAGGCTCGTGCTCATGGACGTTCCCACCTCCTTGTGGACCCGCCGACGTACGGAGACCCGTCCGGGCATGCGCCGCCTCAGCAATCACATCAAAGCTACCTGCCACCACTGACAACGCCCCCTGCAGCCGGTCAGCTTGACTCCGCACGCCCTCGGTTACGGGCCTGCGTCTGACCCACTGCACCGCTGCCGACCTGCGGGCCTGGACCGGACTGACCGGACCCCAGATGCACCGGCTCGTGCAGCAGCTGCGGGAACAGAAACCCGACACCGGTCGGCCCTGGGCGCGTTCACCGACCGCGTGCTACTCCTCGTCCTCGCCTACCGGACCAACCTGACCATGCAGCAACTCGGCACCCCGTTCGCCATCTCCGACTCCGCCGTCCACCCAGTCGTCGACCGTCTCACCGAACCCCTCGCCGAGCTTCTCGGTCCGCCGCCCACCGACCACTGGGAACTGTGGGTCATCGACGGGACTTTGATCCCTGTCCACGACAAGAAGAAGACCGCGAAGTCGAAGAACTACCGGCGCAGCGTCAACGTGCAGGTCGTCTGCCGGGCCGGCGAGCGAAGGGTCGTCGCGGTCGGGGACGCATGGCCGGGAAACCGCAACGACATCGTCGTCTTCCGAGAAACCCTCGGGAAAACCCTGCCCGACCACCCCCGACTCTCCGGCGACGGCGGGTCTCGCGGATCCGACCGCATCCGCACACCCCGACGTGGCCCCGACGGCCGCATCATCAAAGACCGCAACTACCGCCGGTTCCGCTGGCGCCGCGCTGTCGCCGAACACACCATCGCCCGCCTCAAAGACCACCAGATCCTCCGCCAATACAGACGCAAAGGCGACGGCATCAACCATGCCATCGCAGGAGTCGCAGCACTCCACAACCTGAAGCTGGAAAGCCGGTAACCGGGGGGTTACCCCGGCAAGGAGACACGGCCCGCTCCGCATTACGGGATAACTCTTAGGTCCGTCGACAGGTTCCGGCCTTCGGGAAGTTGATGGGCAGGTTCCGGCCTTCGGTAGTCGGCAGAGGCCAGCCCTATCCAGCCCTATGGAGTCGGGCTCTTCGTGGGCAAACCTGGGCGAACCGTGCTTCGGGCAGCCGAAGCCTCCCGCAAGTGGGTCACCTTCCCCCGGCACTTCAGCGCCAGGTGCTGCGGGAAAGTCCGGGCACGGCCCATCAGCTACGCCGACGGGTGTTGAGCCGGGCGGCCTGCCGTGTCAGGTGGTCGCGCTCGGCGAGGTTGGGTGCCTTTTGGGCCGCATCGATGTACAGCCGTGCTGCCGTCTCCAGGTCGCCGTCGCGCTCGTGGAGGTACGCGGCCACCGCGGCGTGGCGAGGCAGCGAGTCGTTCAGCGCCGCGAGCGCCGCCAGCCCGGCGCGCGGTCCGTCGGCCTCGCCGACGGCGACGGCGCGGTTGAGCCGGACGACGGGGCTGTCGGTCAGGCGTGTGAGCTCGTCGTACCACTCGACGATCTGCACCCAGTCGGTCTCCTCGGCGGTGGGCGCGTCGGCGTGGAGTGCAGCGATGGCGGCCTGGGCCTGGAACTCGCCTAGCCGGTCGCGGGCCAGGGCCGTCTGCAGGATCTCGACGCCCTCGGCGATCGACTGGGTGTCCCAGCGGCGGCGGTCCTGCTCGGCGAGCGGTACCAGGCTGCCGTCGGGTGCGGTCCGTGAGGCCCGCCGGGCGTGGTGGAGCAGCATGAGGGCGAGCAGCCCCGCCACCTCGGGGTGGTCGATCGCGGCCGCGAGCTGCCGGGTGAGCCGGATGGCCTCGGCGGCGAGGTCGACGTCACCGGAGTAGCCCTCGTTGAAGACCAAGTAGAGGACGCGCAGCACGGTGGCGACGTCGCCGGGCTGGTCGAACCGCACGCCGGAGACGGTGCGCTTGGCCCGGCTGATGCGCTGCGCCATGGTCGCCTCGGGCACCAGGTAGGCCTGGGCGATCTGGCGGGTGGTCAGGCCGCCGACAGCGCGCAGCGTGAGCGCGACCGCGGACGACGGCGTCAGCGACGGGTGGGCGCACAGGAAGTAGAGCTGGAGCGTGTCGTCCACCGCGGGCGCGGGCCCGGGCGCCGGCTCCTCGTCGAGGAGGTCCTCACGCCGGCGGCGGGCGGCGTCCGCCCGGGTCGCGTCGAGGAACCGGCGCCAGGCCACGGTGACCAGCCAGCCCTTCGGGTCCCGCGGCGGGTCGGCCGGCCACACGCGGAACGCCTCGATCAGCGCGTCCTGCACGGCGTCCTCGGCCGCCGCGAAGTCGGCTCCGCGGCGGACGAGGATTCCGAGCACGCTCGGGGTGAGGCTCCGGAGCAGGGCCTCGTTCATCGGTGAGGTCACTCCGTGATGGTGGGCGGCGCGGCCATGAAGGGGCGTACCTCGAGCCACTCGTGGATCGGCTTCCCGCCTGCCCCGGGGGCGGCCGACAGTTCCCCGGCCAGCTCGACGGCGCGGTCATAGCTGTCGACGTCGATGATCATCCAGCCGGCGATGAGGTCCTTGGTCTCGGCGAACGGGCCGTCGGTGACCGGGGGACGGCCCTCGCCGTCGTACCGGACCCAGGCCCCCTCGGGGGCGAGTCCCTGACCGTCGACGAACTCGCCGGTCTTCTCGAGCCGGGCCGCGAAGTCGTGCATGTACTGCACGTGCGCCGAGATCTCCTCCGGCGTCCACTGGTCCATGCACACGTCGTTCACCGGAGCTGGGGCGCCGCGGTAGTGCTTGAGCAGCAAGTACTTGGCCATGGGGTTTCTCCTCGGTACTGGTGCGACCCATTGTGGTCACGTTCACCGCTGGGACGGAGCCGGTCACGGGTTCTCGACATCGCCGTCAGATTTTTTTGAGTCGACCCAGGCTGATCTACGAAGAGGCGGGAATCAGGACGACCTTTCCGGCGACCGTGCCGGACTCGGCCAGCCGCATGGCCTCGGCGACGTCGGTGAGCGGGAGCTGGGCGGCGATCCGGGCGGTGACCTCACCGCGCTGAAGGGCACTGAACACCGCGGTGAGGTCGTCGCGCAGCCGCGCCCGGAAGCGGTCCTTGCTGAAGGCGCGGCCCGCCCAGACGTTGAAGAAATACGCGTGGCGGCCGTTGGGCAGCGCGTTCCACCACCACACCCGGCCGAGGATCTTCAGTACCGGCCACTGCTTCGACCCCGTGTCGTCCCTGGTCGCGGCGCTGCCGTAGGAGACAAGCGTGCCGCCGGGGGCGAGCAGCCGCCACGAGTCGATCACGCTTCGGCCCCCGACGTGGTCGAAGACCGCGTCCACTCCGCCCGGAGCGAGCGCGCGGACCCGGGCGGGAACGTCCTCGGTGCGGTAGTCGACGGGAATCACTCCCATCTCCCTCAGCGCGTCGTGGTGGCGTGCGGACGCGGTACCGATCACCGTCAGGCCGGCCGCCTGGGCGAGCTGTACGAGGGCGGTGCCGACGCCGCCGTTGGCGCCATGGACCAGGATCGTCCCGCCGGTGCGGACGCGGGCCTTGCGGTGCAGCATCTGCCACGCCGTGATGCCGTTGACCACCAGGGTCTCCGCCTCCGCCGCGCCGACACCGACGGGCACCTCCACCGCGTCGGCCGCGTCCAGGACCACATGGCTGGCCCAGCCCCCGACCTTGACCAGCGCCGCCACCCGCTTCCCGACGAGTCCCGGCGCCACGCCCGTACCGGCCGCGAGCACCGTCCCCACGAGGTCGTACCCGGGCACGAACGGGAAGGGCGGCTGGTCGTAGTACCGGCCGCGGCGCATCTGCTGCTCGGCGAAGGAGACCCCGGCGGCCTCCACCTGGACCACGATCTGGCCGGCACCCGGGTCCGGAACGGCCCGGCGCCGGAACTGAAGCCCCTCGGGCTCGACCGTTCCCGGCAGGACGACCTCGACGAGTTCCTTGCTTCCCATGACGACCTCCGCTTGGTGACTTCGTGTGACTCGGTGGGTGAGCCGGCTTGCCTGCTTATCGGCTCTCGCTTGCGTTAGAAGCTATAACGAAAATGACGCACTATCGCGCCGGTGTCAAGCGCTCGCGCGATGCGCTGTTAGTGGCTCTTACGAAGGTGATACCTTGGAACAACCCGGTCGTAGAGGAGCGTTGAGGTGATGGCGGCAGGCGCGGCAAGTCCCCGTGAGCGGTACCGCAGTCAGGTACGCGAGGAGATCAAGGAGCGGGCGTGGCAGCAGATCGCCACCGCGGGAGCGTCCGGGCTCTCCCTCAATGCGATCGCCAAGGAGATGGGCATGAGCGGCCCGGCGCTCTACCGGTACTTCGCCGGCCGGGACGAGCTGATCACCGAACTGATCCGTGACGCCTACCGCGGTCTGGCCGACACGATCCGCGCCGCCGCCGATTCGGGCTCCGGCTTGACCGGCCTCGCGCACGCGATGCGTGGCTGGGCGCTCGAGGACCCTCAGCGGTACTTCCTGATCTACGGCACGCCCGTCCCCGGTTACCACGCGCCCGACGACATCACCTCGATCGCCCGCGAGATCATGGCGGCCCTGCTCGAGGTGTGCGCGGCGACATGGACCCGGACCTCGGCCGCCGACCCGTTCGATGCCCATCTCGCCGACCACCGGCAGTGGGCCGAGGGCCATCCGGCGCCTCCCGCGGTCCTCCACCGGGCGCTGTCCTTCTGGACCCGTCTGCACGGGGTGCTGTCACTGGAGCTCGCCGGCCACTTCACCGGCATGGGGTTCGATCCCGCCCTGCTGTTCGCCGCCGAGGCCGACGACCTGGCCGCCGAGCACTGAGAACGGCGACGGACGTACTCCCAGGGGAGTACGCGTGATCACCTCGCCGGGCCGACGCCGCTTCCGGCCGGGGACGTCTAGCGTGAACCCCATGGAGGAGCAACGCGCAGACGTCCCGTGGCGGTGGCACGGACCGCCGTGGTGGAGCAATGCGTCCCGCTCCTCTCATCTGCCCTGGCGGTCCACGCTGTTGTTCACCGTCTTCGTGGTCTTCGGCACGCACGTGGCGTCCGTCAACCAGAAGAGCGACCGCGCTCACCTCGACGCCTTCGCCTACATCCTTCTGCTCGTGGCTTCGGGGGCGCTGCTGTGGCGGCAGCGGTATCCGGTGCCGGTGGCGTTCGTGACCGCCGCGGCCGCCACGGTCTACATGGGTGCCGGCTACCCGTACGGTCCGGTCTTCCTGACCGTCGCCGTCGGCTGTTTCAGCGCGCTGGTCGCCGGGCGCCGCAAGGCCGCGTGGGCGGCCGTCGGGATGTTCTGGGCCGGGCATGTCCTGGTGTCGCACTGGTTGTATCGATGGCTGCCACCGGCCGGGGATTCGGCGACTTCCTGGGGAGGGGAGCTGGTCATCGCCGCCTGGGTGGCGGCGATCGTCGCCGTGGCGGAACTGGTGCGGGTGCGGCGCGAACAGTGGGCGCGTGAGCGGGCCGAACGGGCGCAGGCCGCGCGCCGGCGCGCGGACGAGGAGCGGCTGCGGATCGCCCGCGAACTCCATGACGTGCTCGCCCACAGCATCTCCGTGATCAATGTCCAAGCGGGTGTGGGCCTCGCACTCCTCGACTCGGACCCGGAGCAGGCGCGTACGGCGCTCACCACGATCAAGGCCGCCAGTAAGGAGGCGCTCGGAGAGGTACGGCAGGTGCTCGACACCCTGCGCACGCCCGGCGACGCGCCGCGCACCCCGGCGCCCGGGCTCGACCGGCTGCCGGAACTCGTCGAGCAGGCCGCGAGCGCCGGTCTCACGGTCACAGTCGAAGGCGGCGCGCCGAAGCTCGCGCCGGCAACGGACCTCGCCGCCTTCCGCATCGTGCAGGAAGCGCTCACCAACGTCGTACGGCACTCGAGGTCGCGGCAGGCGCGCGTGCGCGTCGACAATGCCGAGGGGGCGCTGCGCCTTCGTATCGACGACGACGGGCCGGCGAGCGGCGCCGACGCGGGCGGCAGCGGCAACGGCCTGGCGGGGATGCGCGAGCGTGCCACCGCCCTCGGCGGCACCATCGAGGCCGGCCCGCGCGCCGACGGTGGCTTCAGTGTGCTCGCGGTCCTGCCGCTGAAGGCGTCGTCCCAAGAGTTCATCGAGCGCAAGGAGGACGTGTGATCCGGGTACTGCTCGCCGACGATCAGTCGCTCGTCCGGGCGGGGTTCAAGGCGCTGCTCGACGCCCAGCCGGACATCGAGGTGGCAGGGGAGGCCGCCGACGGCGAGCAGGCGTTGCGCCTGGTGCGCGAACTGCGGCCCGACGTGGTGCTGATGGACATCCGGATGCCCCTGCTCGACGGGCTGGCCGCGGCCCGCCACATCGGTGAGGACCGGGAACTCGAGGGCGTGAAGGTGGTCATGCTCACCACCTTCGAACTGGACGAATATGTCTTCGAGGCGATCCGCGCGGGTGCTTCCGGCTTTCTCGTCAAGGACACCGAGCCGGAGGAACTCCTGCGCGCGGTACGGGTGGTGGTCCAGGGCGACGCCCTGCTCTCGCCCAGTGTGACCCGGCGGCTCATCTCGGAGTTCGCGGCGCGTTCCAAGGAGCCCTCGGCCCCCGCCTCGCTCGCCGAACTCACCGAGCGGGAACGCGAGGTGATGGCCCTGGTCGGCATCGGCCTGTCCAACGACGAGATCGCCCGCCGCCTGGTGGTGAGCCCGCTTACGGCCAAGACCCACGTCAGTCGCACCATGGTGAAGCTGGGCGCCCGCGACCGGGCCCAACTCGTCGTCCTGGCCTATGAGTCGGGGCTGGTACGGCCGGGCTGGCTGGGCTGAGTCCCGGCACGGCGCCCGAAGCGGAACAGTACGGCGACGACACGTGCGACGAAGAGCAGGGCGGCCACCGCCACCCCGGCGGCGACGAACGCAATCCGCGTGCCCCCCGAGAGGCCGAAGGCGAACGCCGGCCCCGCCACGGCCCCCAACGCCAGCGCCGCCGCGACGGTCGCGCTCAACAAGGCGTATCCGATCTCGACGGTGATCGCGTCGCGTTCGGCCTGACTGCGCCGGGCGCGGGCACGGAGTGAACGTCTCCACGGCTTCGCCATGCGCCGAGTCAAACAGGCGTGCGCCCGGCCGGGCAAGGAAGCCCGCCGGGCGCACGCGTGGAGGCGTCCCCCTCAGTCGCGGACCGCGACCGGCTCCGCGTCCGCCTCCTGAGGAAGGGACCTCGCGACCACGAGGGACCTCTGGACCCGGCGCGTGCGCAGTCCGGTGAGCGTGAGCAGGAGCCCCACCAGCGCGATACCGGTGACCACGACCAGGCCGGGCCGGTAGCTGTCCAGGACCGCCTGCGGTGAGGCCTGCGCGGGCGCGTGTGCGGTCACCACCGCCGTCACCACCGCCAGGAAGATCGCGCCGCCCACCTGGACCGAGGTGTTGAGCAGACCGGAGACCATGCCCTGCTCGTGGTCCTCGACGCCGTTGGTTGCCTGGATGTTGAGCGAGGGGAAGACCAGGGCGCAGGCCGCGCCGATCAGCAGCATGCTCGGCAGAATGGCCGCGGCGTAGGAGGGGTTCAGGCTGACGCGCAGGAACAGCCCGTATCCGACGGCCATCAGCGTGAAGCCCACCGCGATCAGCCGGGCGGTGCCGAAGCGGTCCACGATCGCGCCCACCTTCGTCGAGGACACGGCCACCAGCGCGCCGGCCGGCAGGAAGGCGAGTGCCGTGTGCAGTGCGGACCAGCCGAGCAGCGACTGCATATAGAGCGTGGCCAGGAACTGGAAGCCGACGTAGGAGCCGAAGAACGCCATCGCCCCGAGCTGGGCACGGATCTGGTTGCCGGAGCGGAGCACTCCGAGGCGGATCAGCGGACCGGCCGAGCGCCGCTCGACACGGACGAAGACGGCGAGGAGCACGGCCACGGCGAGGAAGGACAGCAGCGTCCGGGCGGACGCCCAGCCGGCCTGCGGCGCCTGGACGACGGTGAAGACGAGCAGCAGCATCGAAGCCGTGCCGAGGACGGCGCCGGGGATGTCGTAGCCGTTGTGGTCCTTCTCCCGTTCGCTGCGCGGCAGCAGCTTCAGGCCCGCGAGCAGGGCGATGAGGGCGATCGGCGCCGGCAGCAGCATGGTGAGGCGCCAACTGGCCTCGGTCAGCAGACCGGACAGCACCAGGCCCATCGAGAAGCCGGTGGCCGCGCAGGTGGTGTAGATCGACAGGGCGCGGTTGCGCAGCGGGCCCTCGGCGAACGTCGTGGTGATGATGGACAGTCCGGCGGGGGCGGTGAACGCGGCACTCAGACCCTTGATGAACCGGCTGGCGATCAGCAGCGGACCGGAGTCCACGAGTCCGCCGAGCACTGAGGCGAGCGCGAAGATTCCCAGCGCCACCAGGAAGACCTGACGGCGGCCGAGCAGGTCCGCGGTGCGTCCGCCGAGGAGCAGCAGCCCGCCGTATCCCAGGATGTAGCCGCTGACGACCCATTGCAGGGTTGACGTCGTCAGGTGGAGGTCGGAGCCGATGGACGGCAGCGCGACGCCGACCATGGAGACGTCGAGAGCGTCCAGGAACATCGCGGCGCAGAGCACCAGCAAGGTGCCCCACAGCCGAGGAGTCCAGCGTTCGGACAAGGGGGTGGTGAGCGGAGAGGTCATACACCAGAGACTACATGCACCTGCATTCAATGCAAGCGCATTTAATTCGGATGCATCAATCGCGGATCTTTGCTACGGTGCGGCCATGGCGGCTGTTGAAAGGGCCGAGCGGGCGCTCGTGGACCAGTGGCGCGACATCCTGGGGCTGCACGCGCGCATCCAGTGCGAGCTCGACCGCGCCCTGCATCCCCATGGTCTGTGCGCCAGTGACTTCGAGGTGCTCGACCTCCTCTCCGAGGCGGAGGCGCAGGGCTCGTGTTCCTGTCGCGTGCAGGAGATCTCCGAGCGGGTCCATCTGAGTCAGAGCGCGCTGTCGCGGCTCATCGCCCGCCTGGAGAAGGACGGCCTCGTCGACCGGGCGATGTGCGCGGAGGACCGGCGGGGTGTGCGTGTGGCGCTCACGGCGAAGGGACGCACGCTGCACAGCGAGATGTTGCCGGTACAGCGCGCGGTGCTTGGGAGAATGCTGGAGGGCTGACACCTCGGCCGCGACCCGAGTCATGCCGCCGACTACGGCCCAACTCCGAGTGATTTGGCTCGACTTCGGCTGGCCCGTGCCCAATTCAGATGGTCCAGGCCCGACTCGGGGTGGCCGCGGCCCACCTCCGGATGGCCCCGGCCCAACCCCGGATGGCTTCGGCTCAGCTCCAGGTGACGGCGGACTTCTCGCGCCACAGTGCCGCGACCGCGGCGTCACCCGTGACTTCCGGGAACGGCGCCCGGTTCCACAGCGACAGATACAGCCGCGCCGCCGGTCCGCTCACTTCGCAGTCCGCCTTCCCGGCGGCGCCCCGCTCGGTGACGGGCGCCTCGGTGGACAGCCGTACCGTCCATACGGCGTCGTCGGCATCCGTGGCCCGCAGCCGTAGGACGCGCGGCTCCTCGCTGCGCACCCGGCTCCGGTTGCGGGCGTGGAAGCCGCCCAGCAACTCGTCGATGCCGTCGAGGGCGACGTCCTGGTCGATGCCGGTGGGCGTGCCGCCACGCGCTGACTCCGCGTCGATCCGGTGCACGGTCGTCTCGTGCGCCTGCCGGCGGGCCCAGAAGGCGAGCGGCGAGGGCGCGGGCAGGAAGTGCCAGCACCGCACATCGGGCGCTGCCGAGGAAAGGCTGTCGACCAGGTGCTGGTGCCCCTCCCGGAACCACCCCACCAGCTCGGCACCGTCGAGGTCAGGCAGCCCGCCGTCGGGGTGGTACGCGGTGTGCCCGTCGACGACGAAGGCCGCGGCCCAGCGGTGCACCATGCCCGTGTGCCGCAGCAGGTCCCGTACCTGCCAGTCCGGACAGCACGGCACGTCGGCCTCGACGCCCGCCTCCTCGGCCGCGGCGGCCAGCAGTCGGCCCTCTCGGTCCAGGACCTTAACGAACTCGGCAGTCTCCATGAGGCGAGTGTGCCGGATGCGGTGCGGCCTACGGGAGAGCGGGGACCGCATCCGGCGGGAGCCGGGCGATGTTTCGGGTCGACCGCCCTGGCGTCCGGTTCGGAGCCACACCGCAATCCGCGGCAGGTGGAAGACGCAGCGGATGGTCTCTCCCTGTGGTGTCACCGGGGGCCTGAGGGTGCGTGGCGCGCTCCGTAGCCGATGGCCGATGCGACCGCTGCCAGGACCGCCACACTGGTGAGTGCCACGGGCAGCGAGTACCACTCCGCCATGAACCCGATCGCGGGCGGGCCGAGCAGCATGCCGCCGTAGCCGAGCGTCGAGGCGACCGCCACCCCGCTGGGCCCCGCGAGCGCGCCGGCGCGTTCCACCGCGACCGGGAAGAGGTTGGCGAGGCCGAGCCCCGTGATCGCGAAGCCGAGCAGGGCCCCCCACACGGAGGGCGCGAGCGATCCGAGCAGCATCCCGGCCGCGGCCGTGGCGCCGCCCGCCACCACCGTACGGACCCGCCCGAGGCGTTCCAGCAGTCTGGTCCCGCCGGCCCGGGCCACCGTCATGGCGAGCGCGAAGCACGAGTAGCCGGCCGCCGCCACACCCGGGTGGGCGTGGAGATCCTGCGCCAGATGCAGCGCACCCCAGTCGGCCATGGCGCCCTCGCCGTACGCGGTGCAGAGCGCGATCAGGCCGAAGACGGTGACCAGGCCGCGGGTGCGTATGTCGGGGTGGTGCGACGTGCGTTCGGGCCGGGCGCGCTCGGGGGGCACCGGAGGCTCCTCCCGAAGGAGCGTGCGCCCGGCGACCGCGGTCACCAGTAGACCGATCACGGTGAGGCCGAACAGGTGCACGGTGGGGGACAGGGATCCCGCGACGAGGCCGCCGAGCCCGGCGCCCACCATGCCGCCCAGGCTGAACGCCGCGTGGAAGCCCGGCATGATCGGCCGGCGGAGCGCCGCGACCAGATCGACGGCGGCGCTGTTGAAGGCCACATTGATGCCGCCGTATGCCGCTCCGAAGACCAGCAGTACGAGCCCCAGCGTGAGCACCGAGTGCGTCAAAGGGGGCAGGGACACGCTCAGTGACAGCAGGACGGCGCAGACCACGGTCACCGGATGGCTGCCGAAACGCCGGCAGAGCCGTCCGGTGAGCGTCATGGTGATCACCGCGCCGGCGGAGACCCCGAGCAGTGCGAGCCCGAGGGCGCCGGCCGAGGCGCCCGTCTGCTCCTTGACCGCCGGAATGCGAACGACCCAGCCCGCGAAGATGAAGCCGTCCAGGGCGAAGAAGGCGGTGAGGGCGATGCGCAGACGGGTGAGGTCACTGCCCGGCACGGCGCTGTGCGGGGTGAGTTTGTTTAGTAGCGGCACAAAATCAGGTTAGGTGGCCGTCCCGAGTGGTGCAAGGGAGGTGACAGGGCGCAGGTGCGGGCACCCGGAATCCCGGATCCCAGATGACCCGTCCCGCCGGTCATGTGGTCGGCGCATGCCAGTGGTCGCGGCGCATGCCAGGGACGCACGGGTGCCGGACGCGACGCGTTCCCTCAGCCCAGCGCCCGGTCCAGATTGAACGCCGCGCTGATCAGCGACAGATGTGTGAACGCCTGTGGGAAGTTGCCCTGCTGTTCGCCGGACTGGCTGATCTCCTCGGCGTACAGACCCAGATGGTTGGCGTAGGTGAGCATCTTCTCGAAGGCCAGCCGTGCCTCGTCCAGGCGCCCGGCCCGTACCAGCGCCTCGACGTACCAGAACGAGCAGATGGAGAACGTGCCCTCGCCGCCCCGCAGCCCGTCCGGACTCGCCTGCGGGTCGTAGCGGTAGACCAGCGAGTCGGACACCAGGTCCTGGGTGAGGGCGTCGAGCGTGGACAGCCACTTGGGATCGGTGGGCGCGATGAACTTGGCCAGCGGCATCATGAGCAGCGCCGCGTCGAGCACGTCGTCGTCCTCGTGCTGGACGAAGGCCGAGCGTGCCTCGGACCAGCCTCGTTGCATGATCCGCCGGTAGATCGTGTCACGGCACTGCCGCCACCGCGGCAGGTCGGCAGGCAGCCCCCGGTGGGTGGCGATCCGGATGGCGCGCTCGATCGCCACCCAGCACATCAGCCGCGAGTACAGGAACCTCTTGCGGCCGCCGCGGGTCTCCCAGATTCCCTCGTCGGGCTGTTCCCAGTGGGCGCAGACCCAGTCGACCAGCTTGCAGACGTCGTCCCACTGGTCGCTGGAGATGGGTTGCGCCCACTTGTCGTACAGATAGATCGAGTCAATGAGCGCGCCGTAGATGTCCAGCTGGAGCTGGTCGGCGGCGGCGTTGCCGATCCGTACCGGCGCGGATCCCTGGTGACCTTCCAGGTTGTCCAGTTCATGCTCGGGCAGGTCGGTGCGGCCGTCGATGCCGTACATGATCTGCAGCGGGCCCGACGGACCGCCGTCACCCGGAATGATGTGCCGGGTCACGAAATTCATGAAGGCCTCCGCCTCGCCCGGGAAGCCCAGGCGCAGCAGGGCATAGACGCAGAAGGCCGCATCGCGTACCCATACGTACCGATAGTCCCAGTTGCGCTCGCCGCCGAGCGTCTCCGGCAGGCTGGTGGTGGGCGCGGCCACGATCGCGCCGGTCGGGGCGTAGGTGAGGAGCTTCAGCGTGAGAGCGGAGCGGTGCACCATCTCCCGCCACCGGCCGCGGTAGCGGGACGCGGACAACCAGCGCCGCCAGTACTCCACCGTGGTGGCGAACTGCCGCTCCGCCTCGGCCCGCGCACACATGCGCGGTGCCAGATCAGCGGCGACCTGGTCGAGCGCGAACACCGCCGACTCGCCCTCGGACAGCTTGAAGTCCGCCCATACGTCGACGTCGTCGCCCTCGAGGGGGATGGTGGAGGTCAACGCCAGCGACAGATCGGCCGACTCGAAGACGGCCACGTCGCCGAGCAACTGGACGGTGTGCGGCTGCCTGCCGTAGTCGAACCGCGGAGCCACCCGGACCCGGAAGGGCAGGGACCCGCGCACACACAGGACCCGGCGGATCAGCCGGTGCCGCTCGCACTCGACACAGTTCTCGCCGACGGGCATGAAGTCCTGTACCTCGCCGACGCCGTCCTCCGTGAAGAACCGTGTGATCAGGACGTTGGTGTCGGGGAAGTAGAACTGCTTGGTCCGCGCGGGTACGGTCGCGGCCAGCTCGAAGCATCCGCCCCGATCGGCGTCCAGGATCGCCCCGAAGACACTGGGGCGGTCGAAGGCCGGGCAGCAGTACCAGTCGATGGTGCCGTTGGTCCCCACCAGGGCCACCGTGCGCAGATCACCGATCAGCCCGTGGTCCGCGATCGGCAGGTAGCGGGAGCCCCCGGGTACGTACTGTTCGAAAGTCGTCTCGGCCATTTCAGCCTCCTGTGCGCCCGCTCAGCCTCCTGTGAGCGCCCGGCGCGGGCACCGCACGTACAGCTTAGGCGCAGGGGAAGAGGGGGGCACGGGAAGCGAGGCGCGCGTGGGACGGCCTGCCACGGTGCGTACGGTGCGGCCGTCGCCGTGCGTCGTGACGCTGATCCTCTGTCCTGGCCATGGACGCCGGCTCGATCGGTACGGATCGCCGTGGGCCGAGATCGGCGGGCTCCGGGAGGAGATGGTCGCGGCTGGAGCACCGGGGGCGGGCGGATACCGGGGACGGCGCTTACCGGGGACGGCGGACACGTCCGGCCGGAGGCGGGGCGCGTCCAGCGCGCCGCCGCGTGCCGTACGGGCCGGCCCGGTCGCCGGACCGGCTACTTCTTGACGGCCTTCAGGACCACGAACTTCGCGTCGCTCGCGACCAGTTCGCTGTTGCCGAAGAGACGGCGCAGCTTCACGTGGTAGCCCAGATGGCGGTTGCCGATCACCCAGAGCTCGCCGCCCGGGCGCAGGGCGCGCCGCGCTCCGGTGAACATGCGCCAGGCCGTGGCGTCCGTCGTCGCCTGGTGGGAGTGGAACGGCGGGTTGTTCAGGACCAGGTCGACGCTCGCGGCCGGCACTCCGGCCAGGCTGTCGCCGACGCGGAACTCCGCCGGCCCCTCGGTGTTGTCCCGGTATGTCTCCTCCGCCGAGGCCACCGCCTGGTAGGACTCGTCGACGAACACCAGCTCGGCCTCCGGGTTGGCCAGCGCGGCGGCCAGCCCCACGACCCCGTTGCCGCAGCCCAGGTCCACGATCCGCTCGGCGCCCCGGCTGCGCGGCAGATGGCGCAGGAAGAAACGGGTTCCGATGTCGAGGCGGTCGGCGCAGAAGACCCCCGCGTGGTTGGTGACTGTGCGGCCGGACAACAGGCCGATGTCCCCGGGGAGTTCATAGCGGTACGGCCATGGGTCGGCCCCCCGGCCGAGTGCCGGGTCGGGGGTGCAGAAGACGAGCCGGGCCTTCTGCTCGGCGAGGGAAGTGCGCGTGGGGCCGATGATCCGCTCGAACAGCTGCAGCGTCGAGGTGTGAATCTCCTTGACCATCCCGGTGCCGACGACCACGGACTTCTCGTGCAGCGCGGGCGCCAGCCGGTGCAGCTGGTCCTCCAGGAGCGCGAGGCTCTTGGGCACCCGGACGAGGAGCACGTCGATCCGGGCGGGCGGTGTGTCGCGCGTGGTGAGCAACCGTACCGCGTCGGCGTCGACGCCGTTGCGTGACAGATTCTTCCGGGTCGCCTCGTGGGCCAGGAACGAGTCGGTGATCTGTGTCGGGCGATGCGCCGCGAGCGCCGTGGTGAGGGCTCCCCACCGGTCTCCGAGGACCACGACCGTGCCGCCCAGCGGGGTGCCGCTCGCCGCGAGGTGCCGCAGCAGATACGCGTCCGATGCGTCCCAGGCACGCAGCCGGTCGCGGGGATCCTCGGGGAAGCGGGTCAGCGCGTACTCGCCCCAGGGCGTGGTCAAACGGTCGTTCATCGTGCGTCCAGGCTAGCCGAGCAGCTCGTGGCTCCCGGTCGTCGGCCGATGTGCGGGGGTAGCCAGGCTCGCGCTGTGGTCCTGGTCGCCGCCCGCCGGACTCCCCGCACGAGCCGTCGGCTCGCCGCGGCTCGGCCCGTAGGGGACCCTGTCGACCCGGTCTCCGTCCGCGCTTGATGCGTGATGATGGGGCCATGGACGCCGAGCTGTTCCCGCGAAGCCGGAGCGAGGTCGTGCCCGGCGCGGTCCATGTGCCCGACTGGCTGGACGCGGATCGCAGCCTCCGGCTCCTCGCGGCCTGTAGGGAGTGGGCCCGGCCGCCCGCGGGACTGCGGACCGTGCACACCCCCGGCGGCGGCACGATGACCTCGCGCCAGGTCTGCCTCGGCTGGCACTGGTACCCGTACGGCTATGCCCGCACGGCGGTCGACGGCGACGGCGCCCCCGTGAAGCCTCTGCCGGACTGGCTGGCCGACCTCGGCCGTGAGGCGGTGACCGCCGCCCTCGGCCCGCGGGAGGCACCGTCCGAGCCGTACGACATCGCGCTGATCAACTTCTACGGTGCCGGAGCCCGCATGGGCATGCACCGCGACAGCGACGAGAAGTCCGACGCTCCCGTCGTCTCGCTGAGCCTCGGCGACACCTGTGTCTTCCGCTTCGGCAACACCGAGACCCGCACGCGCCCTTACACGGACGTGGAGCTGCGCAGCGGGGACCTGTTCGTCTTCGGCGGCCCGGCACGGCTCGCCTACCACGGGGTGCCGCGGGTGCAGCCGGGGACGGCGCCGCCCTGGCTGGGGTTGACGGGGCGGCTGAACATCACGCTGCGGGTCGGCGGCTGGCGGACCGGCCCCGAGCGGATCATGGGAGACTCCCCTTCATGACTGGCAAGGCGGCCCCCCGGACGTCAGGGGAAGGGAACACACGGACGCGGCTGGACCGGGGGCGCGGGGCGCTCGGCCCCGCGCTGGAGCTGGTGCACACCGGACGTGCGCCGACGCGTGCCGTGCTCACCTCCGAGCTGGGTGTCACCCGGGCGACCGCCGGAGCGGTGGCCGCGGAGCTGGAGGCGCTGGGGCTGATCAGAGTGGACGCGCACCCGGGTGCCGCCGCGGGTGCGCAGGGCCGGCCCTCGCACCGGCTGGAGGTTGCCGAGGACGGCCCTGTCGCGCTCGCCGCCCAGGTGCACGCGGACGGCTTCCGGGCCGCGCTCGTCGGGCTCGGCGGCCGGATCGTCGCCACCGCGCCCGGCTGCGAGACCGTGGACGCCGATCCGGCGAAGGTGCTGCGCTCGGTGGTCGAGGCGGGCGCCGGTCTGCTGCACGAGACGGGACGACGCTGTGTGGGCGCCGGGCTCGCCGTGCCCTCCGCGGTCGCGGAACCCGAGGGTCTCGCGCTCAACCCCCTCCACCTGGCCTGGCCGGTGGGTGCACCGGTGCGGAAGATCTTCGCCGAGTGCGTGCGCGCCGCGGGCATCACCGGATCCGCCTTCGCCGCGAACGACGTCAATCTCGCCGCGCTCGCCGAGCACCGGCACGGCGCGGGCCGCGGCTCCCGGGATCTGCTCTGCGTGGCCACCGGGCACCGAGGCGTCGGCGGTGCGCTGGTGCTCGACGGTCGGCTGCACACCGGCAGTTCGGGGCTCGCGCTCGAGGTGGGGCACCTCACCGTCAACCCCGAGGGACGGCCCTGCCACTGCGGCAGCCGCGGCTGCCTCGACGTGGAAGCGGATCCGCTGGCGTTCCTGCAGGAGACCGGTCGCGACGCCGGCCCGGAGGTCTCGCAGCTCCAGCAGGCCGACGACCTCATCCGCACCGGCTACCCTGCCGACCCGGCCGTGCGTACCGCCGTCGAGGTACTGATCGACCGGCTGGGCCTCGGTCTTGCCGGACTGGTCAACATCCTCAACCCGGACCGCATCATCCTCGGCGGGCTCCACCGCACGCTCGTGGAGGCCGACCCCGAGCGGCTCCGCGCGGTGGTCGCCGACCGCAGTCTGTGGGGCCGCAGCAGCGGCGGAGTCCCCATCCTCCCCTGCACGCTGGACCACAACAGCCTGGTGGGCGCGGCGGAGCTGGCCTGGCAGCCGGTACTGGACGATCCGCTGGCGGCGCTGGCCTGACCGCGGCCGCCGACGTCCGGGGCGAGCATCACCGCGAGTGGCCGTCCGCACAGTCGCCGGTGTGATGATCTCCGCCGTCCCGCGGGCGATCCCGGCGGCCGTGTACTTCCCCGGGAGACAGCGCATGACCCTGCGCCACCGGTCGAGGAAGGACGTCAGGAGGCGGCTCTCGGGCACGGAAACAGAAGGCGGGGCCTGCCGACCTCGTACGGCGGCCGGTGGCTCTGCCCGCCGCTCCCGGCGAAGTGCTCGGTGAGGACGGCCCGTTGCCGTCCACGTCGAGGCCGGGAGGGGGAGCAGGGACCGAGCGCTCGGGTACTCCCCAGGCGGTATGCGCGCTGCCGCCGGCCGTACGACGACCCGGACCCCCTTTCTGCCCGAGTCTCGAGTCATCACCGTAGAACCCACCGAGGAGATGACCCGAGATGCAGACCCTGGCCCACTGGGACGGCGGCCCCGGCCCCGGCCCCTGGATCCTGTTCTTCCCTTTGATCTGGGCGGCCGTCGTGCTCGGCGTCGTGACCGTCCTGCGCCGCACCGTCTGGCACCGCCGCGGCGCACCCTGGCGCGGCCTGGACGGTCGTACGGCGGGCGACTCCCCGATCGCCGTGCTCGGCCGCCGCTTCGCCTCCGGGGAGATCGACGAGGACGAGTACTGGCGCCGGCTCTCCGTCCTGGACGAGCAGTTCGGCCGCACGGGCAAGGGCGGTGCCGTATGACCTCCCGCCCGACGCCCGCCGCCAGTCCGGACGAGGCTTCCCCTGGGCTCCATGTCTCGGGGGACCCCCAGCGCGCCGCCTCCACGACCACGGCCCCTCGTATGGCCGCCCGGGTCGTCGACGCCGTCAAGGTGTACGGCGCCGGCGACACCGCCGTGCGGGCCCTGGACGGGGTCAGCATCGGCTTCCCGGCCGGCCGCTTCACCGCGATCATGGGCCCTTCCGGCTCCGGCAAGTCCACGCTGATGCACTGCGCGGTCGGCCTCGACATGCTCACCTCGGGCTCCGCCTTCATCGGCGACACCGATCTGAGCCGGCTCGACGACCGCCGCCTCACCCTTCTGCGCCGCGACCGCATCGGCTTCGTCTTCCAGGCCTTCAACCTGGTGCCGACACTGACCGTCGCGGAGAACGTCACCCTGCCCGTCGACCTGGCCGGCCGCCGGGGCGACCAGGAGTGGATCGACGCCCTCATCGACGTCGTGGGACTGCGGGACCGGCTGCACCACCGGCCCGCCGAGCTCTCCGGAGGCCAGCAGCAACGCGTCGCCGTGGCCCGGGCGTTCGCCGGCCGGCCCGATGTCGTCTTCGCCGACGAACCCACCGGCAACCTCGACTCCCGTTCCGGCGAGGAGGTGCTGGGCCTGCTCGGCAGGGCGGTGCGCGGGATGGACCGCACCGTGGTCATGGTCACCCACGACCCGGTCGCCGCCTCCCATGCCGACGAGGTCGTCTTCCTCGCCGACGGGCGCCTGGTGGACCGCATGGAGTCACCGACGCCCGAGAAGGTCCTCGACCGTATGAAGGCCTTCGAGGTGAGGTCGTGAACGCGTCCGTGCGCCTCGGCGCCTCCTCGCTGCGCGCCCACAAGAGGCGCTTCGCGGGTACGTTCGCCGCGGTGTTCCTCGGCGTCGCCTTCCTCGCGGGCACGCTGGTGATGGGCGACACGCTGCGCGCGAGCTTCAGCACGATGTTCGGAGACGCCACCGCGGGGACCGACGCCGTCGTGCGCAGCGCCGACACCATCACCACGCCCGGTGAGAGCCAGGGCGTACGACAGCCCGTCGACACCTCGCTGCTCCGCACCGTCGAGAAGGTTCCCGGCGTGGCCGCGGCGGCAGCGGGCATCCAGGGCCGGGGCCAGCTCGTCGGCGCCGACGGCAAGCCCATCGGCGGCCAGGGCCCGCCCACCCTCGCGGGCAACTGGATCACGGACGCGCAGCTCAACCCCTATCGACTCGCCGAGGGCAGGGCCCCGGCGAAGAGCGGCGAAGTCATCGTCAACCGAGGGGCGGCCAAGAAGGGGCACCTGCGGATCGGCGACACCACGACCCTGCGGACGCCCGATCCCGTGCAGGTCAGGATCGTCGGCCTCGCGACCTTCGGCGGCCAGGACGGCATGGCGCAGGTGACCTTCACCGGACTGACCGAGGCAGACGCCGAGAAGTACCTCACCGCGAGGCCCGGTCAGGCCGCGAGCATCCAGGTGCGTGCCCGACCCGGGGTGAGCCAGACGGAGCTCGTGGCCCGACTGACGCGTGCGCTGCCCAAGGGAGTCGAGGCCATCACCGGCCAGGAGTCGGCCCAGGAGAACACGGACATGATCTCCAGTCAGTTCCTGACCCTCTTCACCACCTTCCTCCTGGTGTTCTCCGGTGTCGCACTGCTCGTGGCGACCTTCTCCATCCACAACACGTTCGCGATCGTCGTCGCCCAGCGCACCCGGGAGAACGCCCTCCTGCGGGCCCTCGGCGCGGCTCGCCGCCAGGTCACCGTCGCCACTCTGCTCGAGGCGAGCGCCGTCGCCGTCGTCGCGTCGGCCGCTGGGCTGGCGGGCGGCCTCGGCATCGCGGCGGGGCTCCAGGCCCTCTTCCCGGCCATCGGGTTCCCCTTCCCCGACGGCGATCTGGTGATCAGCGGCCTGTCCCCGGTGCTACCGCTGGTGGTCGGTGCCGTGGTGTGCCTCGGCTCCGCCCTGCTGCCCGCCGTACGGGCCGGGCGCACCGCGCCGCTGGCCGCGCTGCGCGAAAGCGCCGTCGACCGGTCCGGCGCCTCGCGCACCCGTGCGATCGTGGGCGGCGCACTCATGGCGGTGGCCGTCGTGAGCACCCTGACCGCGGTAGTGGTGAAGTCCTCGCTGTGGCTGGCGGGACTGGGCGCCGTGCTCGCCCTGGCCGCCTTCGTGGTCCTCGGACCGGTCGCCTCCCGTGCGGCCGTGCAGATCCTCGGCGCCCCGCTCGACCGGCTGCGTGGCGTCACCGGCGGCTTGGCCCGCCGCAACGCCCTGCGCAGCCCGCGGCGGACCGCGGCCACCGCGAGTGCGCTGATGATCGGCGTCGCCGTCGTCTCCCTGTTCACCGTGTTCGGCGCGTCCCTGAAGGCCACCATGGATCAGACCGTGTCCCGGTCCTTTGCCGGAGATGTCGCTGTCAGCACCCCGTCGTTCGGTGCGGGCGGCAGCGGGCTGAGCCCGGGGCTGGCCTCCGCGATCGCTCGTCAGCCCGGCGTCGAGGACGCCGTGGGCCTCGGCCGCGGAGTGGCGAAGGTGGACGGCAGCGGACGGGCGCTGACCGTCACCGACCCCGTCGCCCTCGGCAGGGTCTTCGATCTCGCACCCGTACACGGCTCTCTCGACCACCTCGGCGGCGACGGCATCGCGATCAGCGAGCAGCAGGCCGACAAGCAGCACCTGGCCCTGGGCACCACGGCGCGGCTCACCTTCACCGACGGCACCACGCGCCCGTTCACGGTCCGCGCGGTCTACGGCCGCTCCGAACTCGCCGGCGACTACGTGATCACCCGCGCCGCTTGGGCTCCGCACCGCACCCAGGACTCCGACACGCTCGTTGCCGTGTCCTTCAAGCCTGGTGTCGCCACGGCCGAGGGGAAGGCCGCGGTGCAGAAGGTCGCCGCCCGGTACGGCAATCCCTCCGTGCAGACCCGGGACGAGTTCGCGCAGTCGTCGGCCGGTGGCATCGACATGATGCTCACCCTGGTCTACGCACTCCTCGCGCTGGCCGTGCTCATCGCCCTGCTGGGCATCGCCAACACCCTGACCCTGGCGGTCCACGAGCGGATCCGTGAGCTCGGCCTCCTCAGAGCGGTCGGCCAGACCCGGTCCCAACTGCGGGCCATGGTCCGCTGGGAGTCGGTCCTCGTGGCCGCCTTCGGCACGGCGGGCGGCCTTGTCCTGGGCGCCTTCCTCGGCTGGGTGCTGGTGA
The DNA here is from genome assembly GCF_053598275.1 of Streptomyces sp. NPDC001156. Taxonomy (NCBI): domain Bacteria; kingdom Bacillati; phylum Actinomycetota; class Actinomycetes; order Kitasatosporales; family Streptomycetaceae; genus Streptomyces; species Streptomyces sp. NPDC001156. Next base: position 21,104 of record NZ_JBSFJX010000027.1, read on the forward strand.
AGTCGTCCGACGGAGCCTCCGCCACCGCGTTCGCCTTCGCTCTGCCGCCCGCACAATTCCTCGTGGTGGCGCTGGTGGGCCTCGCGGCCGGTGCGCTCGCCGGGCTGCGCCCCGCCCGGCGGGCCGCCCGCCTGGACGTCCTGCGCGCCATCGCCACGGAATGATCCGCGCGAGGCCCGCGTCGGAAACGCACCGAAGGAGGGCTCACCGCCCGGTCAGCCTGCAACGGCGGACCGGGCGGGAGTGTGTGGTGTGCCGTGCTCGTCGACCGCGAGCGTGTGGGCCGACGCGTCGAGCGCCTTCTCGTACGGGGCCAGGCCGTGCACCGGCCGGGGCGGTGCCGAGGACGGCGCGGGAAGCGTGAACCACACGACCTTGCCCACGTCGCCGTCCGGGCGCGCTCCCCAGCTGTCGGACACCGCCGCGACCATCGCGAGACCCCGTCCGCTGGTGGCGGAGACACCCGCGTCGCACAGCTCCGGCAGGCGCGGATCGTGGTCGTGCACCGAGACGGTGAGGCGGTCGAGCAGGAGCTCCATCTCCACGGTGCAGGTCTTGTCGGGCTGGGCATGGAGGTGGACGTTGGTCAACAACTCCGTCACACCCAGTGCGGCCCGGTCTATCAAGGGATCCAGATGCCAGTAGCGCAACTGCGCCGATACGATTCTGCGGACCTGACCGATCCGCCACGGCAGGGCTTGGAGCTCCACCGTGCAGTGCCTGCTTGGCTGGCTGATCACGGCTGCGACTCCCCGAATTGAGGTCCGGAAGAAGACGGAGATCGGATCCAGCAGGAGGGCCGGTCGTACCGCCGCCTGCTGTGCGGCTGAGTACTCCGGCCGCCTGGTGCGGTACGGCTTCGTACGGGGGCCGCCCGCGTCGTGACCGGCGGGCTGGTTCTTCAGCGTGATCGCCGGTAAACCCAGAGTGATGTGAGACCAGCGTGACTCAGGGGGTGCCTTCCTGCAACTCGCGCCGCGTTCAGCCGTCGCGACCTGCCGCCCTGCGGACCGCGTCGACGAACCGGCGTGCCGACGGGAGCCCCGGCTGCCCGGGCGCGGGGTCGTGGTCGCCGAGGATCAGTGAATAGCGGGTGCCGTTGACATCGGCCGACGCCCGGTCATGCGGCGCGAACCAGGGCCTGGAGGCCCGTACCGCCTGCACCGGCGCACTGTCGATCTCGCTGCCGTAGCTGGTGAGCAGCCGCAGTCTGCCGTCGCTGATCCGGACCTGCCCGGCCCGGGTGAGTGACCGTAGCCCCTTCCCGATGCGCACGCCCATGGCCGTGAACTCCGGCTCCGCCATGATGTCCCGCCCCTTCGCTGCGTTCGGCTGTGCCCGGTCCGGATCGCCCGTGGTCGCGATCCGGTGTGGCCCTGATCGAGTTCGGTCGTGATCCAGTGGCTGTGTCATCCAGGTTGCCGCGCCTCAGGGGTCGGCGTCCGCGCGGTGCCCGACCGCGGCGATCGGCGTCCCCGCGGTGCAGTCTGCCTGCCCCCGGCGCCTTGCACCAGTGTGCATGGTGGGGTCGCGCAGGGTATCCGGCGCACTCGCGCGGATGCGCCCCCAGCGTTTTGCGTCGTCCTCCCCAGGGAGCCTTTGAGCAGCTCAAAGGGGTGTTTATGCAGGTGAGAAGCGTGCCGAAGATGTCTATCATCGAGGCGTCCGACCGTGTGAACGAGGCGTCGGAGCACCCCGGTAAGGAGCCCCGCGGTGAGCACTCCGCAGATCACCCGCCCCAGCGGGACGTACGACGTCGACCGCACCGATGCCGAGTACCGCGCCTGGCTCAAAGAGGCTGTCCGCAAGGTCCAGGCCGACGCCAACCGCTCGGCGGACACCCACTTGCTGCGCTTCCCGCTGCCCGAGCAGTGGGGCATCGACCTGTATCTGAAGGACGAGTCGACCCACCCCACCGGCAGCCTCAAGCACCGCCTCGCCCGGTCCCTGTTCCTGTACGGCCTGTGCAACGGGTGGATCCGCCCCGGCCGCCCGGTGATCGAGGCGTCCAGCGGTTCGACCGCCGTCTCCGAAGCCTATTTCGCCAAGCTCATCGGTGTGCCCTTCATCGCGGTCATGCCGCGCACGACGAGCGCGGAGAAGTGCCGGCTCATCGAGTTCCACGGCGGGCGCTGCCACTTCGTGGACGACTCGCGCAAGATGTACGAGGCCTCGGCCGCCCTCGCGGCGGAGACCGGCGGCCACTACATGGACCAGTTCACCTACGCGGAACGGGCCACGGACTGGCGCGGCAACAACAACATCGCCGAATCCATCTTCCGCCAGATGGAGTTGGAGCGGTTCCCGGTGCCGACGTGGATCGTCGCCACGGCGGGCACCGGAGGCACCTCGGCGACCATCGCGCGGTATGTGCACTACATGCAGTACGACACCCGGGTCTGCGTGGCCGACCCGGAGAACTCGTGTTTCTTCGAGGGGTGGACGACCGGCGATCCGGACGTCACCTGTGACTGCGGCTCGCGCATAGAGGGCATCGGGCGGCCCCGGATGGAGCCGAGCTTCGTGCCCGGCGTCATCGACCGGATGATGAAGGTCCCGGACGCGGGCGCCGTCGCCGCCGTACGGGCCCTGGAGGGAGCCATCGGCCGCAAGGCGGGCGGCTCGACCGGCACGGGCTTGTGGAGTGCGCTGAAGATCGTCGCCGAGATGGTGGCCGAGGGGCGCACGGGCAGCGTGGTGACCCTGCTGTGCGATCCCGGCGACCGCTATCTGGACAAGTACTACTCGGACGCGTGGCTCGCCGAGGAGGGGCTGGACATCGCTCCGTACACGGCGGTCATCGAGTCACTGCTGGCGACCGGGGTGTGGCCGGGCTGATCCTGGGCCCACCCTCGTCAGCCTCCGGTCCAGTGCCGTGACCGCGCCGCGGAACGCGTGTCCCAGACCCGCGCGGGCGCCCTTCAGCGCGAACCGGAGGACCGCGGGCCCGTCGGCCGCGAAGGTCCACTGAACCCGGGTGCCCGGGCCGGCGGGCGTGAGCCGCCACTCCTCGAGGAGCGCGCGGATCCCGGGTACGCCCGTCTCGTCGACCCGGTACGCGTACAGCTCGTCCGGCTCGGCCGCCACGACCGTCTCCAGGAAGTGGGCGCCGCCCGTCAGACGCACATCACGCCGGGCGCCTTCGTCGAGGGGCCGGGCGAGGGTCACGGCGGAGAACCAGTCGCTCCAGCCCGGGACGTCGTCGGCGAGGGCCCCGAAGACCGCCTTGGGAGGTGCCGTGATCTCCCGCGCGAACACGAGCCGCACGGGAGCGGTCCGCAGGAAGTCGAGCCCCACCGGGCGCAGCTGACGTGCCATGGACGCAACCTCCTCGAGGGAAGCGCAGTTCCCGAAACGGAAGCGGGGGTGCCGGGCCGGCGTCACCATAGCCGGTGAGCCGTCAGATGTCTGTATCCTCTTCGGTTTCCCCGGCCACCACCAGCCGCCTGAGGTGCTCCGCGATCTCCCTGCGCGCCTCGGCGGGCATCCCCCCGTCGGTCACCAGCGTGTCCACCTGCTCCAGCGCGGCGAACGAACTCAGCCCCACCGTCCCCCACTTGGTGTGGTCGGCGACCACCACGACCCGGCGTGCGGACTGCACGAGCCGCCGGTTGGTCTCCGCCTCCGCCAGGTTCGGCGTCGACAGGCCCGCCACCACGGATATGCCGTGGACGCCGAGGAAGAGCAGGTCGAAGTGGAGCGAGGCGATCGCCTGATCGGCCACGGGCCCCACAAGCGAGTCGGAGGGAGTCCGCACACCGCCGGTCAGTACGACGGTGGCGCCGCCCTGCCGCTGGCCGGACGTGCGCTGCGCCGAGTGGAAGACGTCGGCCACGCGCACCGAGTTGGTGACGACGGTCAGATCCGGCACATCGAGGAGATGGTGGGCGAGCGCGTATGTCGTCGTACCGCCGGACAGAGCGATCGCCGAGCCCGGTGCGACCAGCTCGGCCGCGGTCCGTGCGATGTCCTCCTTGGCCGTCAGCTCCAGACCCGACTTGGCCTCGAACCCCGGCTCGTGGGTGCTCGCCTCCACCACCGGCACCGCGCCGCCGTGCACCTTCTCCAGTACGCCCTGGCGGGCGAGCGCGTCGAGGTCGCGCCGGACCGTCATGTCGGAGACGCCGAGCCTGCGGGTCAGCTCGTTCACGCGAACCCCGCCGCGCCGTCGTACCTCGTCCACGATCAGGGCGCGGCGCTGTTCCGCGAGGAGGTTCTGATTCTCACTCACGTCCGCTTCGCTCCCTTTCGCCCGATCTGCTGCGGCTTGGCGTCCACACCGGCTCCGACAAGGCCATTCTCCCGCCATGGGTGCCGGGGACGGCCCCATCCTCGCATGGGTCGCCGCCGGTGGCGCCACCCCCCGTACCGCAGGAATCACCATCCGCTGTCCGCAGGAGTCACCCGTATCGGGGAGATTCCGTGACAACGGGTGTGCGCACCCGTGACAGAGGAGATCATCTGCCTGCACATGACACACGGTAGGCGGCGCGGGGGAAGTGCAGAACAGTGGAGCGTGCACGGGAACACGAGGGGGAGCGCGGCGACACCGGCCGACGGACCGCGCGGCCCGGAATGGCCCTGGAACTCCTGGTTCATGGGGTCGGTGGCACCACGCCCGAGGAGATGCTCGGCGATCCGCGGACGGTCCGGATCACCGGCGACGAGACGGCCGCCGTCTACCGGCGCACCGCCGACGCCGACGCCGAACGCAACCCAGGGGAGCGCGGGGACCGGCCGGTGCCCGAGGCGTATGTGTGGTGCAACCTCACTTCTGGCAACGCCGCCCGTGCCCTGTGGCTGTTGCTGCTGCCCTTCATGGTGGCAAACCTCGCGCACTGGATGCGCCCCACGACGACGGGCCGGCAAAGGACCGTGCGCCTGTACGGCCTGATCGTGCGCCTCATCGGGCTCACCCTGACCGTGCTGCTGGTCGCCGCCGCCTGCGAGGTCGCCCTCGATCTGACTGCCTGGCAGTGCGCGGGCACCCGCGCGTGTGCCGCGCGGCACACGTGGCTCGGCTTCCTCTCGCCCGCCCTGTCCGACCATGGCTGGTGGAGCCAGCCGGGGCGGCGCCTGGTGCTGGCGGCGCTGGTGCCCGCGGCACTGACCGGCCTGCTCTGGTATCTGTCGCGCCGCACCTGGAGCGCCTACGAGTCGCAGCAGCCCATCGCCGACGAGACCGAGCCGGACGGGGAGCAGCACCGCATCGCACTCGGCCGCCCCGGGTTCTGGTACGGACGCCGCCTGGTGGCCCGGCTGCGCGCCGCGCACACCGCCGCGGGCTTCCTGACCGTCGCCGCCGCCCTCGGCACCTGCGCCGTGCGGTACGACCGCCACCACGGTTCCGCCGGACTCGAGGTCGTCGGCTGGCTCCTGGGTGCGGGCCTCCTTGTCGGCACGGTGGTCGTGGCGTGGGTGGTGTGCCGCCGGGGCCGCACCGAGGACCGGCTCGACACGGATCTCGACGGGACAGTGGTGCGGCTGCTGCCGGCCGGCGCGCTCGCTCTGCTCGTGGCGACCGCGGTGTACGCCGGCTGGTCGCGCCCGAACTGGAGGTCGACGGGGCTGCTGCCGGGTGACGCCACCTTCGGCACGCTCGCCCTGATCCAGGGACTGCTCGTCCTGGTGCTCGGCGTGGTGGCCCAAGTCCTCTACCGGGCCCGCCCCGACGCCCGCACCGCCATGCGCGGACTGGCCGGACCCGCCGTCGCGCTGCTGGCCTGTGCGCTCGGCGGGGTGATGTCCGGCGGCGTGGCCCAGCGGGTGGCCGACTGGCTGGACGGCACCGTGCACAGCATCGCGGGCCCGCCCGTACTGCTCACCTGGCAGGCGTCCACGATCCCTCCGCTGCTGCTCGTGCTGCTCGGCGTCGGCGCCTGGCTGGTGCGGCGCACTGCGGTGCTGCGACGTGCCGAGAAGCTCGCGGTCGAACTCGACTACCCGGGCCAGCCCGAGGACGACGCCCGCACCGCGCAGATCGCCGGCACGCGTGCCATGGCCGCGCTCACCGACCGGGCCCCGCTTCTCATCGCCTTCACGTGCGCCGCGACACTCCTCCTCGGCGCCGCCGCCCTCGTGGGGGCCCTGGCCACCCGAGCCACCCCGGACCGGGCGGCAGAGGGCACCTCGCCCTTCGTCAGCGGCGCCGCCGAGACCGCCCAGACGCTCGGCTCCTGGCTGATCGGCGTCGGCTTCCTTCTGTTCGTCACCTGGGGACGCCGGGCGTACAAGGACGCCTCGGCGCGGCGCACCATCGGCATCCTGTGGGACGTGGGCACCTTCTGGCCGCGCGCCGCCCACCCCTTCGCCCCGCCCTGCTACGCCGAGCGCGCGGTGCCCGACCTGACCTGGCGCATGGCCACCTGGACGAGTACCACCGGCGGACGCCTGGTCCTCTGCGGCCACTCGCAGGGCAGCGTGCTGGCGGCGGCCGCCGCCTGGCAGCTCAAGCCCTCCGTACGCAGGCACGTGGCCCTTCTGACGTACGGCTCGCCCCTGGAGCGGCTGTACGGGCGCTGGTTCCCGGCGTATTTCGGCCCGGCAGCGCTGACTTCACTGCACCGCGAGGTCGTCTGCTGGCGCAATCTGTATCGGCTCACCGACCCCATCGGCGGTCCGATCGGGCTGCCCGGCGAGTGCGGCCCGCAGGTGGACCGGGCACCGCTGAAGGACCCGCGCGCCTACGGCCGCACCGAACGCCACCCGCTGCCCGCGCCGATCCTCGGACACGGGGGCTACCCGACGGACCCTGCGTTCGCCGAGGAGCGCGAGCACCTGCTGGAGCGGCTGCGGCCGGGCATCCCGGGACCGAGGCCGGCCCAAACGCCTCCAGGGCCGGGCGCGCAGCCCGGGAGCACGGATGCCGGGAGCCCGGATCAGGGAAGCTCCGGCAGGTCCTCCGGGTAGAGCAGGGTCAGATCGTCGGTGTTCGCCTCCACCAGCTGGGCGACCCGGCCCGCGTGCCGTTCCACCATTGCCTCGAAGGTCTGGCGCGCGGTGCGGCCGTTGCCGAACGCCGGTCCCTTGGGGATCGCCGTGAAGTACTTCAGCAACGCTTCGCCGGTCCCGGGCCCCAGCCGGTACTCGTGCTCCTCGGCCTGCTGCTCCACGATCCGCAGCAGCTCCTCGGGGCCGTAGTCACCGAAGGTGATGGTCCGTGAGAAGCGGGACGCCACACCGGGGTTGACGGACAGGAAGCGCTCCATCTCGGTGGTGTAACCCGCCACGATCACCACGACCGCTTCGCGGTGGTCCTCCATCAGCTTCACGAGTGTGTCGATCGCCTCGCGGCCGAAGTCGCGCCCGGAGTCCTCCGGCGACAGCGCGTACGCCTCGTCGATGAACAGCACCCCGCCGCGGGCCCGGTCGAAGGCCTCCTGGGTGCGGATGGCCGTGGAGCCGATGTGCTCGCCGACCAGGTCGACCCGGGACACCTCCACGAGATGACCCTTCTCCAGGACACCGAGCGAGGCCAGGATCTCCCCGTACAGCCGGGCGACCGTCGTCTTGCCGGTGCCGGGGGAGCCCGTGAACACCAGATGCCGCCGTACGGACGCCGCCTTGAGCCCGGCCTCCTGCCGTCGGCGCCCCACCTCGATCATGTCGATCAGGGCGCGTACCTCGCGCTTGACGCTCTCCAGGCCGACCAGCGCGTCGAGTTCGCCGAGCACGGCCTTCGACGTGCGCGTGGGCTTGTCCGGTTCGGGGAGGGGCACAAGGAGCGGCTCCTGCTCGGTCGTGCGCTGGCCGGGGATGGAGCCCAGCAGACCGGGGGACCGGTCCGCCGTCTGCACGGCGGTCTCCAGTGCGGCGGTCGGACGCACACCGGCGCTCTCGTCGCTGGTGCAGTCCTCGACGATGGCACCGCCGTCGGACGCTCCCGGGGCGCCGTCCGTGAACTCGTAGCCCTTACGTGCGCATCGTTCCGTGCGGCACTTCCTCAGGGTGGCCCGGCAGCCGTCGATCACATGGAAGCCGTAGCCGCCGCTGCCGGTGACCCGGCAGTTCAGGAAGCTGCCCCGGCCGCCCGCCGAGACGTAGAAACCCGCCTCCGCCGGCGAGGTCACCGAGCACCGCTCGATGGTGGGATCGGCGCCCTTGGTGACGATGACACCGGTCTGGGTGCCGTCGACGGTGCAGCCGGACAGCGTTCCGCCACTTCCGTGGTCCCGGAACCAGGCGCCCGTCGCCGCGTCCCGGATCCGGCAGTCGTCCAGCTGAGCGGTGGCGCCGTCGCTCACCGACACCGCCGTGTTGCGCACCTGCGTGAGGTCGCTGTCCACGACGTCCGCGCGCGAGCCCCGGTCGAGGACGAACAAGGCGTCCGGCACGTCGTGCACCCGGCACGACTCCAGGACCGCGGTCGCGCCGTCGCTGATCCACACCGCCGGATAGTCGCCGGTGCTGTCGAAGATCTCGCACTGGTTGGCGTCCACCCGGGTGCCCGGGTCCCACACGGACAGGCCGTTGCGCCCGAACTCGCGTACCGTCGTGCGGGTCAGCGTGAGGACCGAGCGGGACCGAAGGTCGACCGCGTTCTCCGGGATGTCGTGGATGCGGCTGTCGGCGAGCGTCAGTACCGCGTCCGTGTCGAGCGTGACGCCGTCCGCGGTCGTGCGGTGCACATCGCAGTCGGTCAGATGTGCCGTGGCCCGCGTGGTCACCTGCACACCGGAGCCCCGGATCTCGTACACCTCACAACCGACGGCCTCCAGCGAGGAGTTCTCCCCAGTCGCCGAAAGGCCCGCGCCCGAGGTGTGGTGGACCCGGCAGCGCTCCAGCCGCGGGCGTCCGCCGCCGCGGACCGCGACGCCGGACTGCGCGGCCGCCACGACCTCGCACTCCTCGAACACACCGCCACCGCCGTCCACGACGGCGATGCCGATGCCGGCCGGGTTGTCGACCGTGCACCGCCGCACCGTGGGGCGCGCGCCGCCGCGGACCTCGATGCCGGCCGCCGACCGGGTCATGATCCGCAGGTCCGTCAGTTCGGGCGTGCCCTCCTCGACCAGCAGCGCGGGCGCTGCCGCGTCCTGACCCTCGACGTGCAGGTCCTGGATCACGGCGGAGGCGCGCACGGTCAGCGGCACTCCGTCCACCGGAGCGATGCGCACGGAGCCGGGGGAGCCTTCGGGGCCGCGCAGGGTCACCGCCCGCTGGACGACGAGGTTCTCCCGGTAGGTGCCGGGAGCGATGGTGAGCACATCTCCGTCGCCCGCGGCCTCCAGGGCGGCGGCGAGCGATGCGTACTCACCCGTGCGGCGCCGCCACCGCGATGTGCCGGTGTGCGTCACCTGGACCGTGCCCTGTGCCATGGCGATGCTGTGCCCCCCACCTCGTACTTACGCGGGTCTCGCGAAGATGCCGGACAGCGGACCGGTCCGGCCGGTCCACCGTAGCGTGCGCGGACGCGGCCGGTTGACCGGAGGCGGAGCTCAACTGCCCGTTCCGGTGCGGCCCCAGTCCGGGCCCGCCCTGTCCCATGCCCGGTCCCAGCGCGCGTACCGGCGAAGGACCATGCGCCAGACGATCAGCCGGCGGCACCCCTCGATGAGACCCGCGGTCATCGCGGCCGCGCCGATGCCCGCCAGCACGGCGTGCGTCGTCGCGCTGGCCCTGTCCAGCGGACGGCCCGTTATCCGCCCGTGGCCGTCGGTCCAGAGGGGGAAGTGGTCGCCCCGGTGCGGGGACTTGAGGTCGGCGATGACCGCGCCGTGCTGTGCGGTGCCGTCCGGTGCGGTCCAGTCGGCGAGGACGCGGCTGTGTCTGTCCCGCGACGCCGTGGATTCCGGGTCCGCGTCGATGGGGGCAGGCCCGAGCTTCTTGACCACGGTGGCCGCCACCAGGTGTCTGGAGCGCTGCTGCTCGCGGACGGCCCGCTGCAGGGAGCCCTGGGCGACTGATCCGGTCACGGCCCCGACGAGGGGAGCTGTGACGAGTATCAGGAAGAGGACGGTCAACGCCAGCCAGGCCTCGGCCAGATCGGTGCCACGGCGCAGTGGATTGCGCCGCCAGCGCCACAGGCCGCTGATCGCTCGCACAGTGGCCACCCCCTCACGCCTCCGTGATAACTCCCGCAGCCGGCCGTCCGCCTCCGAGACCGGGTAAGAGAGAGCCAAATCACCTCTCCCCTGCCTCACGCGTCTCTCACGGACTTCTCACACCGACTCAACGACCGTGTCAGTCGACTGGGTTCCCGCCCGAGCGGTGAATCGCGGAACTTCGCCGGCCGGCGGTGCGGCCGGCCGGGGGACCACCGATCTCTCGCCTCGCCCTATTCGAGGATCGTGACCGGATCGCCGATGCGGACGCTGCCGGTCGTCTCCGGCACCAGGTTCTGGCCGAAGATCAGCTTGCCGCCGAAGCGGCGATGGCGGCCCAGCGTGCGCAGCGGCTCCTTGCCGCGTTCGGCGGTTTGCTGGTCCGTGGTGGTCACGACGCAGCGTCCGCACATCTTGGCGACCCGGAAGGTCACCTCTCCGACGGCGATCCGCTTCCAGTCGTCCTCGGCCCAGGGTTCCGTTCCGGCGATGACGAGATTTGGCCGGAAGCGGTTCATGGGCAGCGGGCCCTCGCCCGGGTGATCGCCCTGCTCGATCAGGGAGTTCAGGGCGTCCAGGGACGCGGCTGTGGTGAGTAGCAGGGGGTAGCCGTCGGCCAGGCTGACCCGCTCGCCGGGGCGGCCGTACGGCGGGTCGTCGATGGGTCGGCGGACGGCGGGGTCGTCGAGGTGGACCAGGGTCACACCCTCACCGAGGTAGGCGCTGAACCACGCACCTGCCTCGGCGCCCGCGGGCACCGTCTCGATCTTCTCGCCCGACCATCTCGCGATCGTGGTGGCCGCCGGTTCGGGCACGGCCACGGTCAGCGGCTCCAGGCCGGAGGCGGACACACGGACGCCGCCGCCGGGCAGGAGCTCGGCGGCGGCCAGTGCCAGGCGCGGGTGCTCGCGTTGCGTGACCACCTTGCCGGCCTCGTCGATCAGTGCCCAGCGCCGGTCCCCGGCCAGCCCCCATGGCTCCACCACGGCCTCGCGGGGTGCCTGGCCCCGCAGTGCCTTGACCGGGTGGACGTGAATCGAGTGCAGCGCTGGATTCGGCATGAGGCCATCGTGCCATCGCAGATCGAAGGCCTCATGCCGTGGCGCGGATCAGTAGCCGCGGTACTGCTGACCGTTGTTGTACGGGTCCTGGTACGGAGTCGGGACCGGACGCGGCGCCGCGGGGCGCATCGCCTCGTAGCCCGTGCCCGCGGCCATGGGGCGCGGCTGCTGCATCTGCTGCGGGCCCGGGTAACCACGCGGGCCGACGGCCTGCTGCGGAATGTACGCGGTCGGGGCCTGCTGCAGCGGCGCCGGCTGGGGAGCCTGCGGGTAGCCGTAGGACGGGACATGGGGGGAGGGTGCGGCCGGCAGCGCGGGGAGCGCGGACGGCAGTGCCGGCAGGTTGCTGCCCGGCGTCTCGTACGCGGAGGGGACCCGGATCGGAGCGATCTGCGGGGTGCCCCGCTCGGCGACGAGCCTGTCGTAGATCGGAGTGTCCGGGAAGGGCGACGCGGAGTAGTAGCCGCCGCCATAGGTGGAGCGGGGGGAGGTCATGGCACATAAGTTAAGCCCACGATGTGCTGGTTGGGGAGACCGATAAGAGGGTTGTTTTCCGTGTCCGGGGTGACGTGGGAGCCCCAATGCGAGCGAACTTGGCAAAAAAGGGCAGCAAAAGGTGTTTGGATCGTGTAAAGGCCGAGTTCCCAGCGGGTTACCGGCGGTTGACCAAGCGTCTTCGCGGAGGGCTCATGGGAGTTTGCACCCCGGGGGAATAGGTTGGCCGGAACGGTTGCAACCCGCTGCCCGGGCTCGGTGCGGCGACACTCGATGGGGGGCGGACATGTCAATGCCGAAGGGGTCGAACCTTCCGGTTCCCACGAAGGCGCTGCGCGTCGAGCTGGGATGGCGTTCGGGACCGGGCGTGCCCGATGCGGACGCCTCGGCGCTGCTGCTGGTCTCCGGCAAGGTCCGTACCGACGGTGACTTCGTCTTCTACAACCAGCCCAATCACTCCTCAGGAGCGGTGCGTCACGAGGGGAAGCGGGACGTCGGCGGTCACGTGACGGACACGCTGCTCGTGGACCTCGCGCGCGTGGAGCCCGCGATCGAGTCGGTGGTGCTGGCCGCCTCCGCCGACGGGGGGACGTTCGGGCAGGTGAACGGTCTCTACATCCGCGTGCTGGACGCCGAGCAGGGTGCGGAGGTCGCGCGCTTCGACCCCGCCGCCACCGTCGAGACCGCCTTCGTGCTGGGGGAGTTCTACCGCCGTCAGGGCGCCTGGAAGTTCCGCGCCGTCGGTCAGGGCTACAGCAGCGGGCTCGAGGGCCTGGCGACCGACTACGGCATCACGGTGGACGAGCCGCAGCACACGGCGCCGCCCGCCGCCCCCTTCACGCGCGTCGACTGGCCCAACGCCTCGGCTCCCGTGCCCGCTCCCGCAGCGCCACCGGTCGCCCCGCCGGTCACCGCGCCGCCTCCCACCTCCCCGTACGGCGCACCGCCGCCGCCCCCTGCCCCGTATGCGCCGCCGTCCCCGGCCGCCCCGTACGGTGCGCCCGCGCCCTCTGTTCCGCCGCCGCCCCCGGCTCCCGTCCGGCTCACCAAGGTCACACTCACCAAGCAGGCCCCCTCGGTCTCCCTCACCAAACAGGGTGGAACGTCAGGTGTCATGCGGGTGAACCTCAACTGGCAAGTACGCAAACAGTTCTCGGGCTGGGACAGCAAACGCGGCCGCGCGGTGGCGATGCACGCGGACCTCGACCTGGACCTGTGCGCGCTGTACGAACTGTCCGACGGCAGCAAGGGAGTCGTCCAGGCGCTGGGCAACGCCTTCGGGTCCGTGCACCAGCCGCCGTACATCCACCTCGACGGCGACGACCGCACCGGCGCCGTCGAGAGCGGCGAGAACCTCACCGTCAACCTCGACCACAAGCAGCGCTTCCGGCGCATCCTCATCTTCGTGACGATCTATGAAGGCGCCCGCTCCTTCGCCGATCTGCACGCCACGGTCACGCTCCAGCCGCAGCACGGCGCGCCCATCGAGTTCTCCCTCGACGAGTGCACGGTGCCATCGACCGTGTGCGCACTCGCCCTCATCACCAACACCGGCGGCGACCTGGTCGTCCAGCGAGAGGCGCGCTACCTGGTCCCGGAGCGCGGCGTCAGTCCTCAGCGCACCATCGACCACGCCTACGGGTGGGGCATGAACTGGACCCCCGGCAGGAAGTGACCCACTGGGCCGGTCGCCCCGCGACCGGTCGGGTCACTGCTCGTCGAACGCCGCGTCCGGGCGGGCGTAGGTACGGCCCTTCCAGGCCGCGCCGCGCCCCCGGTAGTGCTGCACCGCCGAGTCGACGGTCATGAGCAGGTACAGCGACGCGGTGACCGGCAGCAGCACGGCGAGCCACGTCGGCTGGCGGTAGTAGCGCAGCATGGGCACGTACGTGGCTGTCATCACCAGTTTCGCGAGCCCGCCGATCACCACCGCCGCGACGTTCCCCGTGACGAGACCCGCGACCAGTGCGGCGGACGGCACCACATACACGACAATGAGGCCGAGCACGGTGCCGGCGAGCAGCAGCGGGTTGTGCCGCAGTTGGGCGTAGGCGCTGCGCGAGACCATCCGCCACAGGTCGTGCAACCGTGGATAGGGGCGCACGCTGTCGACGCGGTCCGCGAGCCCCAGCCAGATGTGGCCGCCGCTCTTCTTGACCGCCCGCGCGAGCGCCACATCGTCGATGACGGCCTGACGGATGGCGTCGGGAATGCGCGCCCGTTCGGCGGCCTCGGTGCGCAGCAGCACGCAACCGCCGGCCGCGGCAGCCGTGCGCGATCCCCGCACCGCGATCCAGCGGAAGGGATACAGCTGGGCGAAGAAATACACGAACGCGGGTACGACCAGCCGCTCCCACACGCTCTCCACCCGCAGCCGGGCCATCTGCGAGACGAGGTCGAAGCCTCCGGTGTGCGCCGCCGCGACCAGTTCCCGCAGGCTGTCGGGGGCGTGGGAGATGTCGGCGTCCGTCAGGAGCAGATACTCGGGGGCACGCGGCTGTGCGAGAGAGATCCCGTGACGCACCGCCCACAGCTTGCCGGTCCAGCCCGCGGGGGGCTCACCCGGGCAGGCGACGGTCAGCGGCAGTCCGCCGTGCCGCTCGGCCAGGTCCCGTGCCAGGTCCCCGGTGCCGTCCGAACTGCCGTCATCGATGAGGAAGACCTCGGCGCGACCGGGATAGTCCTGCACGAGCAGCGACGGAAGGCTGTGCGGCAGTACCGCGGACTCGTCCCGTGCCGGCACGACGACGCACACGGACGGCCACTGGCCGGGATCCGTCCGCGGCGGCAGCCTGACGTCCGTGCGCCAGAACAGGCCTTGAGCGAGCAACAGCCACAGCCAGGCGGCGAGCGATACCGCGGCGATCCACACGATGGCGTTCACGCGCGCAGTCTGCCCCACCCGGAGGGCCGATCGTGGCACATCGTCTATCGTGGCCGGGTGAAGATCGCGCTCATGGACTCCGGAATCGGCCTGCTCCCCGCCGCTGCCGCGGTACGGCGTCTGCGGCCCGACGCGGATCTCGTCCTGTCCTGGGACCCGGACGGAATGCCCTGGGGGCCGCGCACGCCGGAGGACATCACGGCGCGCGCCCTGGCCGTCGCCGAGGCCGCCGCGGCACACGACCCCGACGTCCTGATCGTCGCCTGCAACACGGCGTCCGTGCACTCCCTGCCCGCCCTGCGTGCCCGTTTCGAACCGGACCTGCCGATCATCGGCACGGTTCCGGCGATCAAGCCCGCCGCGGCGGGCGGCGGACCCATCGCGATCTGGGCCACGCCCGCCACCACGGGGAGCACCTACCAGCGCAATCTCATCCGGGACTTCGCCGATGGGGTGACTGTCACCGAGGTGCCGTGCCCCGGTCTCGCGGACGCCGTGCATCACGCCGACGACCCGGCGGTGGACGCCGCCATCGCGGCGGCCGCGGTGCTCACCCCCGAAGACGTCACCACCGTCGTTCTGGGCTGCACCAACTACGAACTGGTCGCCGACCGTATCCGCGAGGCCGTGCAGCAACCCGGCCTCGCGCCGCTCATCCTGCACGGAACGGCCGGGGCGGTGGCCGCCCAGGCGCTGCGCCGGATCGGAGCGGACGCGGTGGCGCCGCAGGATGCCGCCGAAGGCGGACTCGTGGTGCTGCTCAGCGGTCGCGAGGGTGTGCTGCCGCCCGAGGCGCTGGCCTACCCCGAGGGCCGGGCCCTCCAGGCGGTCAGCCCCGCACGCTGAGGCGCCGATCCACGCCCCGCGAGGCGGGCCTCAGAGTCGGTGACCCTACGCGACCCCGTGCCCGCGCTCCGGAAGCTGGGTACTCTCGATGCATGAGGGACCACGCCCAGCGCGACCCCGATATCTGGACCGGACGCGCGACCAACCGGGCCCAGTGGCTGCTGGCGCTCGGCGGTGCCGCGTGCATGGCACTCGGTATCGAACTGGCCGTCGACTCCGCGTGGACGTCCGGCGTCGCCCCGCTCGTCATGTCCGTCGTCGGCTGTATCGCGGCCGGACTGCTCGTCCTCTTCGGCACCCTGGCGTTCGTGCACGTCGCGGTGAAGGTCGACGGAGAGTGCCTCGAGGTGCGCTGCGGCCACATTGGCGTACCGCGCCGCCGCATCCCCCTCTCGCTCGTCGCCGGTGCCGAATTCGTCCCACGGGTCACACCACGCCAGTGGGGCGGCTGGGGCTATCGCTGGCGGCCGGAGAAGGGCACCGCGGTGGTCGTCCGGCGCGGTGAGGGCGTCGTGCTGCGCCTCTGGGACGGTCACACCTTCACGATCACCGTGGACAACGCCGAGTCGGCGGTACGGGTCATCCGGGCCCGGCTGCACTCGAGCCTGCCCGGTGCCACGCACTGACCTGCGCCCGCATGTGACGGCGCAGGCGGGGAACGGCTGACGGATCAGACGGCCGACGGATCAGACGGCTGACGCCCGGTCGAGCGGGTGTTTCGCGACTGACAGGCCCTTCCTCGCAACGCTGCCCCCTTTAGTCCGCCTCCTGCTCTGCCCGCTGCCCGTCCGTCAGTGGACGCACCGTCGCGATGCCCGCCAGCAGTCCCGCGCCCGCGGTGACTATGGTGAAGCTCAGCGCGTTGCCGACCGAGGCGATCACTGCCAGTGCCGTCAGAGCGGCGCCGGCCGTGAGTGCGATCGGCGTGGGCCGCTGAGTGCGCCACAGTGCGTACAGAACCCAGCAGAAGGCCGCCGCGAGCAGGGCCACGCCGACCACTCCCTGTTCCGCCGCCTGCTGCAATGCCGCCGAGTGGGGCTTGCCGTCGGGCATGAGGGACTGCGTGGCGGTGGGGCTCAGCTCCCCGAAGCGGCCTGGTCCCGCGCCGAACGCCGGATCCTGGTGGACCAGGGTGAGCGCTTCGCGCCAGAGCATGACCCGGTGCCCGCTGAGCTGTTCCTCCAGGAAGGCGCTCAGGCCGTCCGGCAGTACGTTCTCGGCGACTGCCCAGGTCGTCCCCGCCGCCAGGGCCGCGACGAGCGCGAGGGCGGCCAGCGCCGGGCCGCGGTGGCGCATCCGGCCTGCGGCGAGTGAGCAGAGCAGTACGCCGGCGCAGGCCAGGAGACCCGTCGTCGAGTCGAGCGCCGCCGCGGCCACCGTGATCCCCGCGGCCGCCAGGTGCAGCGCGAGTCGCTGTGCCGGAGTGCGGGCCGCCCAGGCGGCACAGCACGCCGCCCCTGAGGAGAGCGTGAGCAGTGCGGCGACCGCGCCGGTGTGTCCCAGTGGCGTCACGAACTGCGGGTTCGCCCTGACATACGGAGCGGCGACCGCGAGCCCGAGACCGGCCAGGGCGCCCGCGGTCGGCGCCGCGACGGGCAGAAGGGCCCCGACGATGCGCCCGGACGCATAGCCGGCGGCGACCGCGAGCACCGCGAGCAGATCGCCCTCAGGCCGGCCGCCATGCGCGGCGGCCGTGATCAGCGACCATGCCGCACAGGCGCCGAGCACCAGGACACCTGTCACATCCGAAACGTTTCGTCTGTCGTCGTCCGCGTCCGTGACCCCGGTCGCGGACGCCGTCCCCGTGGATCCCACCCCGCCGCCCCCCTGTGCCGGGCCCCGACCGACTCGGCCGGTTCGGGCCGGTCGCCGGAGGCTCGCGCACACGCTAACGGCTGATGCGCCGGTTTGTGGATGAGTTGCGCAGGAACCATGGAGCGGAACGTCCGGTCCAAGGGGCACAGGACCAGGCAGAACGGCCGGAGCGCGGGAGCGGATCGAACTGTCCGCGGTTCGGTCACGCGCCGTAGACTCCCCGGGTGACCGTCACCGCAACTTCCGTGGGCGAGCCGGAACGGCTCGAACCCCAGGCAGCGCCCGCACCCCGAGGTGTCCGCCGGGTTCGGCGCCTCGTCCCGGCCGCCGCCGCGGCCCTCTCCGGAGTGCTGCTCTACGTCAGCTTCCCGCCCCGGACCCTGTGGTGGCTCGCCCTCCCGGCCTTCGCCGTCTTCGGCTGGGCGCTGCGCGGCCGCACCTGGAAGGCCGGCCTCGGTCTCGGTTACCTGTTCGGTCTCGGTTTCCTGCTGCCGTTGCTCGTGTGGACCGGGGTCGAGGTCGGCCCCGGCCCGTGGATCGCCCTCGTCGCGGTGGAGGCGATCTTCATCGCGCTGGTGGGCGCGGGTGTCGCCCTGGTCTCCCGGCTGCCCGGCTGGCCGGTGTGGGCGGCGGCCGTGTGGATCTCCGGGGAGGCGGCACGCGCGCGTGCGCCGTTCGACGGCTTCCCCTGGGGGAAGATCGCCTTCGGCCAGGCCGACGGCGTCTTCCTGCCGCTCGCCGCGGTCGGCGGCACTCCCGTGCTCGGTTTCGCCGTCGTGCTGTGCGGCTTCGGGCTGTACGAGGTCGTGCGCGTCGTCGTGGACGCACGGCGCGCCGGCGGCGTACTGCGCCGCGGTGCGGCCGCTGTCGCGCTGATCGCCGTGGCCCTCCCGGTGGTGGGCGCCGTCGCCGCCCGCTCCCTGGTCAGCGACAAGGCCGAGAACGGCACGGCGACCGTCGCCGTCATCCAGGGCAATGTGCCGCGCTCCGGGCTCGAGTTCAACGCACAGCGGCGTGCCGTGCTCGACTACCACGTGCGGGAGACGGAGCGCCTGGCGGAGAGGGTCAGGGCGGGCAAGGTGCCGCAGCCGGACCTGGTGCTTTGGCCGGAGAACTCCTCCGACGTCGACCCGTTCGCCAACCCTGACGCCGCCGCCGTGATCCACGCCGCCGCGAAGGCCATCGGCGCACCCGTCTCGGTCGGTGGAGTCGTCGAGCGCGACGGCAAGCTCTACAACGAGCAGATCCTGTGGGACCCGGACAAGGGCCCGGTGGACACGTACGACAAGCGGCAGGTACAGCCGTTCGGCGAGTACCTCCCGCTGCGCTCGCTCCTCGGTGCCATCAACCAGAACTGGACGGCGATGGTGCGCCAGGACTTCAGCCGGGGGCACAAGCCGGGCGTGTTCACCATGGCGAACGCCAAGGTCGGGCTCGTCACCTGCTACGAGGCCGCCTTCGACTGGACCGTGCGCAGCACCGTCACGGACGGCGCCCAGCTGATCTCGGTGCCCAGTAACAACGCGACCTTCGACCGCAGCGAGATGACCTATCAGCAGCTGGCCATGTCCCGCGTCCGGGCCGTCGAGCACAGCCGGACCGTCACCGTGCCGGTGACCAGCGGCGTCAGCGCGATCATCATGCCGGACGGGAAGATCACCCAGCGGACCGGGATGTTCGTGGCGGACTCGCTCGTGCAGAAGGTGCCGCTGCGTTCCTCCTCGACACCCGCCACGCGGCTTGGCGCCCTGCCCGAGACACTGCTCGTCCTCGTCGCGGCCGGCGGGCTCGGCTGGGTCGTGGTGTCGGCCGTCCGTGGCCGCCGCGACCGCGACATTCGGGACGTCCGGGCCGACGCGCCGGGAGTAACGGAACCGGCCCGTTAGGGTCTGGCCATGGCTACTCCCGATTTCATCCGGACCATCCGTGCCGACGCCGGTCATCAGCTGCTCTGGCTCCCTGGCGTCACGGCCATCGTCTTCGACGACGACGGCAGGGTGCTGCTGGGGCGTCGCGCCGATACCGGAAGGTGGTCGGTGATCGGCGGCATTCCGGAGCCGGGAGAGCAGCCCGCGGCCTGCGCCGAGCGCGAGGTGTACGAGGAGACGGCGGTGCGCTGCGTCCCCGAACGGGTCGTGCTGGTGCAGGCTCTGGAGCCGGTGACGTACGCGAACGGTGACCGGTGCCAGTACATGGACATCACGTTCCGCTGCCGGGCCGTCGGCGGCGAGGCGCGTGTCAACGACGACGAGTCGCTGGACGTCGGCTGGTTCACAGTGGACGCGCTGCCGGAGCTGAACGAGTTCGGACTGCTTCGGATCAAGCAGGCGCTGTCGGATGCACCCACATGGTTCAGCCCCACCAATTCCTTGTGAAGTATGGGTGGTGACCATATGGGGTGGGGGAGTGGCGGTGTCTAGGGTCGATCCATGACCGCGCCCCACTTCACCACCCTCGACCTCCGCGGACGCACCGCCCTCGTCACCGGTGCCGCCAGCGGCATCGGCCGCGCCTGTGTGCTGCGGCTGGCCGCCGCCGGGGCCAAGGTGAGAGCGGTCGACCGGGACGCCGCCGGACTCGACGACCTCAGCGGCGCCGCCCACGGCCTCCCAGGCGGCGTGGAACCGCAGGTCCTCGACCTGACCGACCTGGACGCGGCCGAAGTCGTCGCGGCCGGCACCGATGTCCTCGTCAACAACGCGGGACTGCAGCTGGTCCGCCCGCTGGAGGAGTTCCCGCCCGACGTCTTCCACACGGTGCTGACGGTCATGCTGGAGGCTCCGTTCCGGCTCATCCGCGGGGCGCTGCCCCATATGTACGGACAGGGCTGGGGCCGCATCGTCAACATCTCGTCGGTCCACGGACTGCGCGCCTCGGCGTTCAAGTCCGCGTACGTCTCCGCCAAACACGGACTCGAAGGGCTCTCGAAGACAGCCGCGCTGGAAGGCGCCCCCCATGGAGTCACCTCGAACTGTGTGAACCCGGCGTACGTGCGCACGCCCCTCGTCGAGAAACAGCTCGCGGACCAGGCCCGGGCGCACGGAATCCCCGAACAGCGCGTGCTGTCCGAGGTGCTGCTCCAGGACAGCGCCCTCAAGCGGCTGATCGAGCCGGAGGAGGTCGCCGAGGCGGTGGCCTATCTGTGCAGCCCACCGGCCTCCTTCGTGACCGGCACGTCCATGGTCCTCGACGGCGGCTGGACGGCGCACTGAGCGGGGGCATGCCAGAAGTTGTCCACAGGGCAGGTCGGGGCGGGCCGACTGTGGTCCATCCTGGGGGCATGTCTCGCGATCACGTACAGTCCCCGGAGCGCCCCGGCACCTGTGCCGAGGCGCCGTTCCTGGAGCTTCTGGCCCGGGGCGCGTCGGCCGACGCGTACGAGCAGCCGTCGCTGCTCGCACGCGCCGAGGGCCTGCCCGCGGAGCGGGTCGAGGCGCTGGAGCAGGCCAAGCGGCTGGCACTGCGCGTCCGCGCGGAGATGGAGGGCAGACGCCGCCGTGAGGCGGAGCTGTCCGCACTCTTCGAGACCGCCCACGACCTGGCGGGGCCGAGGGACGTCGACGGCGTCCTCCAAGCGATCGTGCAGCGCGCCAGGTCCCTGCTGAGCACCGATGTCGCCTATCTGACGCTGCACGACGAGAAGGCGGGCGACACGTATATGAGGGTCACCGAGGGCTCGGTCGCCGCGTGCTTTCAGCAGCTGAGGCTCGGCATGGGGGAGGGGCTCGGCGGGCTGGTCGCCCAGACCGCCCGTCCCTATGTCACGCCGGACTACTTCAACGACGGCCGCTTCCAGCACACGCGGACCATCGACGGCGGCGTGAGCGACGAGGGGCTCGTGGCGATCCTGGGCGTCCCCCTGATGATCGGCCCCCAGGTGATCGGCGTGCTGTTCGCCGCCGACCGGCGTGCCCGGGTCTTCGAGCGCGAGGAGATCGCGCTCCTCGGCTCGTTCGCCGCGCTGGCCGCCGCGGCGATCGACACGGCGAATCTGCTCACCGAGACACGGTCGGCCCTGGACCGGCTCGCCCGTGCCCACGAGATCATCCGCGACCGCAGCGCGGCCATCGAGCGCGCCTCGGACGTCCACGACCGGCTCGCCGAGCTCGTGCTGCGCGGCGGCGGCGTCCACGACGTGGCAGCGGCCGTCTCCCAGGTGCTCGCCGGCACGGTCGAGTTCGGCGAGGCGGGCGCCGCCCCCACCGTCGCTCTCGAGGTCTCCCGCGCCGAGGGCCACGCCGTGCGGCATGGGGACGACTGGATCGCCGCCGTCGCGGCCGGCGGGGAGCTGCTCGGCGCGCTCGTCCTGCGCGGGCATCCGCTGCTCGATCCCGTCGACCAGCGCACCCTGGAGCGTGCCGCGATGGTCACCTCCCTGCTGCTGCTCGCCCGCCGCTCGGCCGCCGAGGCCGAGCAGCGCGTGCGCGGTGAGCTGCTGGACGACCTCCTCGACGCCCGCGACCGCGACCCACGGGTGCTGCGCGAGCGCGCGGCACGGCTGCGCGCCGACCTCGACGCCACCCATGTGGTGCTCGCCGCCCGCCTCGACGGCGCGCCGGCCGACGCCGACCAGGAAGCGGCCGCTCGCCGCCGTCTGTGGTCCGCCGCGTCCCACCTGGCGGCCACCCGGCAGGGACTGGCCGCCGCCCGTGACGGCGGTACGGTCCTGCTGCTGCCGCTGGAGCCGGGCGACACGGCGACGGACGTCGCCCGCCGCACCGCCGGACAACTGGGCACGGCGGTCCACGGGAAGGTCACCGTCGGCGCGTCCGCACCCCTGGAGGGCCTGGCCGGCCGCCCCGAACTGGTGGCTGCGGCCTACGCGGAGGGGCAGCGCTGTCTAGACGCGCTCCGCCTGCTGGGCCGCGCCGGGGACGGGGCCGCCGCCGAGGACTTCGGCTTCCTGGGGCTGCTGCTCGCCGGGGACAGGGACATCGCAAGCTATGTCGAACGCACGATCGGTGCGGTGGTCGCCTACGACGAGCGGCGCGGCACCGACCTCGTGCGCACCCTCGACGCGTACTTCGCGTGCGGGATGAGCCCGGCGCGCACCAAGGACGAACTGCACGTCCATGTGAACACGGTGGCGCAACGTCTGGAGCGGGTGTGCCGGCTCCTGGGCGACGACTGGCAGAGCCCGGCCCGCGCCCTGGAGATACAACTGGCCCTGCGGCTGCACCGGTTGTCACTGTCCCCCGCCGCCCGCTGACCCGAGCGCCCGTCCCCGCCGTTCAGGGCGCGGCCCGTGTGCGGTCCCGGCGCCCAGGGCTGGGGCAGCCGACGCGGAACGGCCCCGCACGCGCAGGCGCACGGGGCCGGCTCACGAGCTGGAGGTCAGGCGGTACGCGCATCCTCCGCAGGTGCCTCCACGGGCTCAGCTCCGGCCGCGGAGTCGACGCGGGCCAGATCGCGGTTCCGCGTCTCCTTCGCGACGCCCACGGCGATCAGGGTGAGCACCGAAGCCGCTATGACGTACAGCGCGATCCAAGTGGAGCTGCCGTAGTCGGACAGCAGCGCGGTCGCGATGAGCGGCGCCGGCGCACCGGCCGCCACCGAGGCGAACTGGGCGCCGATGGACGCGCCCGAGTAGCGCATACGGGTCGCGAACATCTCCGAGAAGAAGGCCGCCTGGGGCGCGTACATCGCTCCGTGCAGCACCAGGCCGACCGTCACCGCGATGACCAGATTCCCGAAGCCACCCGTGTCGATCAGCGAGAAGAAGGGGAACATCCACAGGCCGATCCCGGCCGCGCCCAGCAGATAGACGGGCCGACGGCCGATCCGGTCCGAGAGCGCGCCCCAGGCCGGGATGACGGCGAAGTGCACGGCGGAGGCGATGAGGACGGCGTTGAGCGCCGTCTGCTTGGAGACACCGGCCGACGTGGTGGCGTACACGAGGATGAACGCGGTGATCACGTAGTAGCTGATGTTCTCCGCCATACGTGCGCCCATGGCGATGAGCACGTCCTTCCAGTGATGGCGCAGCACGGCGAGGAGCGGCAGCTTCTCCGTACTTCCCTCGCCGGCCGCCTTACGGGCCTCGGCCTGCGCCAGCGCCTGCTGAAACAGAGGCGATTCATCGACAGACAGGCGAATCCACAAACCGATGATCACCAGCACACCGGAGAGGAGGAACGGAATGCGCCATCCCCAGGAGCCGAACGCGCTGTCGGAGAGCTCGGCGGTCAGCAGCGACAGCACACCTGTGGCGAGAAGCTGCCCGGCCGGGGCGCCGGTCTGCGGCCAGGAGGCCCAGAAACCGCGCCGACGCTTGTCACCGTGCTCCGACACCAGCAGGACGGCGCCGCCCCACTCGCCGCCGAGCGCGAAACCCTGCACCAGGCGCAGTGCCGTGAGCAGAACGGGCGCGGCGCTGCCGACCGTGGCGTGCGTCGGCAGCAGTCCGATGGCGAAGGTCGCCCCGCCCATCAGCAGCAGGCTCAGCACCAGCAGCTTCTTGCGCCCGAGCCGGTCGCCGTAGTGCCCGAAGACCAGGGCGCCGAGCGGACGGGCGGCGAAGCCCACCGCGTACGTCAGGAACGACAGCAGGGTGCCGACCAGCGGGTCGGAGTCGGGGAAGAAGAGCTTGTTGAAGACCAGCGCGGCCGCGGACCCGTAGAGGAAGAAGTCGTACCACTCGATGGTGGTGCCGATGAGGCTGGCGGCGACGATGCGCTTCAGGTTGGCGGTTGTTGGGGGAGCGGATGCTGCGGAGGCCATGTGCGCCACTTCCTCGTGTGCGGTGGGGACGGGTACGTGTCGGCACACCGTAGGAAGTTGCAGGTCAGGCGCACATGTGGCGGGACTACATAGTTCGAGGATGGTCTATCCATGCAGCCCCTATGCCGACCCCCTTACCGGGCCGCTCCGAAGTCCTGGGTCCAGTAGCTGTTGGGCTGCGCCAGACCGACGCCGATCTCCTTGAACGAGCAATTGAGGATGTTGGCCTTGTGACCCGGGCTGGACATCCACCCCGCCATGACCTCCTCGGGCGTGGCGTAGCCGTAGGCGACGTTCTCGCCGTAGGTGCTCCAGTTGTAGCCGGCGCGCGTGATCCGATCGCCCGGGGAAGACCCGTCCGACCCGGTGTGCGACATGTTGCCGTGGGCCGCCATGTCCTCGCTGTGTGCCTGGGCCACCTTGGTCAGGGTCGCGTTCAGGGTCAACGCCGAGCAGCCGACCTTGCTGCGCTCGGCGTTGACGAGTGCCACGATGCGGGCGACGGTCGCGGGCGCCGTGGCGGTCGCTGCCGGGGTGCTCGACGGCGTGGGGGTCGCTGCCGGGGCGGCGGTGGTCTTCGGAGCGGAAGGGGCGGTGGTCCTCGGCGCGGGGGCCACGGTCTTCCTAGGGTGCGTGGGCGCGGTGGCCTTGCGCTGCGGAGCGGTGGTCCTGGGGGCGGGCGCAGTGGCGGTCGGAGTGTTCGACGCCGCCACGGTGGGCTGGCTGTGCCCGTCGGCTGTCCAGTCGTGGTACCAGTCGGAGTCGTTCCACCAGCCCTTGACCTCGGCCCGCTGCTTCGGGGCGCTGGAGACCTGGTGTCCTCCGCCGTTCCCCCAGTCGGCGCAGGCCACCGCGACGGACGGCACCCCCACGGCGGCTATGGCGGCCGCGGCGATGGCTATCCGCCGGAGACGCTTCTCTTTGCGATGCTTGCTCATGCGTGACCTCACTCGGTAGTCGCCGAGCGCCCCTTGTGCGGCTGGCTCTGCGCAGACTCCGCTGACGAACTGCGGAGACGTAGTCCGGGGTCGCCATTCTTAGGACCGGTTCACACCGAGCGCAAAGGGCCTTCCCGCCCCCTTCCACTACCTCGCTTCGTAGGCTCGGGCGGGCCTTGTCGCGCTGCGGGAGCATGCTGGCGGGCTCGTCCGGACGCATCGAAACCCTGTCGGCCCGTCAGAAGTCGTTGGGCGACGACCACGAGGGAGAGTGCCGTCGCGCCGGGACCACCCCGAGCCCGGCGCGACGGGTCGTAACGCCAAGCCGGACAAATCCCATATGTCGTCGGGGGTGCGTCTACTACCCGGCACCCCTAGTTCCCGAAGTGGTGTGGCGGATATCACGGAACGGCACCCTCCGGTTCCTGCCGGGCGCGGGCGGGAGGGGGTCCGGGGGGAGAGCGTCACGTGTGCGTGTTTGAAGGCTCCCCTCCCTAAGGGAGGGGATTGTCCACCCTCCAGGGCTGAGCGGGGATTTACGGCTCAGGCAGCCTCTCGGTCCACCGGACCAGGAGGTCTTACGCCCTCGACACCGTCCGGGTTCCAACCTGCCCGGACCAGCATCACGCGGGCGGAGTTCTTGTCCCTGGGGGACACGGCTGCGCACACGGTGCAGGTATACGTTCTCATCGAGAGAGGGAGTGCGTGCTTGGTTCTCGCTCCGCACGTTGCGCAGTCCATCGTGGTGTGCGCCGGGTGCACGAGACGGACCTCTCGCGCGTGCTTGGCGCCCATCTCGATCAGGGCGCGCTTGGTCGCTGCGATGGCGGCATCGGCCGCCTTGCGGGCCATCGTGGTCTTCGCGAGGAATTTCGGCCGGAAGTCCTCCACCGCAACCCCGTCGTGGCCGCGCATCACGGACTTGGCCCACTTGCGGCCGGTGTCCTCACGCTGCCTCGCGATCTTCTTGTGCAGCTTCGCGGCCTGCGCCTGCGCCTTCCGGTAGCCGGCGGATGCGGGCTGCCCCTTCGGACGGCGCCGCCGGGCCATCATCCGCTGGTACCTCGCGAGCCGCTGCGCGGCCCGCTTGCCGTACTCGCCATGCGGAAGGTCGTAGGCGTCGTCCGTGGTGGTAGCGGTCTCCTTCACACCCCAGTCCACCCCGAGCACGCGCCCCGTGGGGGCGAGCGGTTCGCTGTGCGTGGCGGCGACGAAGGACGCGTACCAATGTCCGAGCGTGTCCCGGTACACGCGCACACTCGACGGGTCCGCGGGCAGCTCCCGCGACCACACCACGCTCACCACGATCCCGCCCGCCAGGTGCAGACGACCGTCCTTGATGCGGAAGCCGCGCCGGGTGTAGTTCAGGCTCGGCCGCGCCTCCCGCTTCTTCTTCCACCTGGGCATCCCCGCCCGGCGATGCATCGGAACCCGGTCCCTGAGGTCCTTCAGGGCCTTGGCGCGGGATGTGGCGAAGTCGCGTATCACCTGCTGCTGAGGCACGCTCGCGCCCTCAGCCAGCCACGGCATCCCCCTGCGGGCCTCGGTCAGCATCTTGTCGAGCTGCGCCGGGCCACACGTCAGCTTCTCGCCTGTTGCCCTGGCCTGCTGATACGCGGCCTTCGACTTGGCCACGCATTCGTTCCAGATCCACCGGCAGCGATCCCACTCGGCTTCGAGCTGACGCCTGGCCGTCGCGGACAGGCGCACACGGAAGGTGTACCGGGCATGCCCGGTGTCCTTCGTGGCCGCTGCTGTCGTCATGCATCCGAACCTATCCGGGAGGACTGACAGTCGAGAGTTCTCGATCATCGTGGGCGACATCACCGCCGTGCGGGGTGGACGCCGGATCGCCCTGGCGGCGATCCGGCTATCCCTGCCCTGCTCCGCAGGAGTCCGATTCCTCCCCGGCCTGAAGGCCGGGGCATCCTCGGAGGAACCCGGTGAAGCCCCGGCGCCCGGGTGATTCGACTTCCCGTCTGACGACCGAGGGCTACGTGCACTCGTTCTTTCATCGTGACGAACGGACCGCCGGGAGCAGTACGTGCTCCTCAGCGGATGCGCGGCACTCTCGACATGCGAGCGGAATCTCAAGGTCGACAAGACCCGGCAGGCGCCCTGACACGCCACTAGACTTGAACCTTTCGTTTGCTTGTGGCTCTCGTGTTTATGGGACTAGGTTGAGCGTCATGACCGCATCCCAGCCCCCGACCACCGCCGAGGAGCTGCGCGGTGCCGGCCTGCGGGTGACAGCGGCCCGTGTCGCGCTGCTCGAGACCGTCCGGGACGGCGACCACCTCGGCGTCGAGGCCATCGCCTCCGGGGTGCGCGATCGTGTGGGCCACATCTCGCTTCAAGCCGTCTATGAGGCCCTCCACGCGCTCACCGCCGCGCGACTCGTCCGCCGGATCGAACCGGCCGGGAGCCCGCCGCGGTTCGAGGGACGCGTCGGAGACAACCACCACCACGTCATGTGCCGGTCGTGCGGTCTCGTCGCCGACGTGGACTGCGCCGTCGGCGAGGCGCCCTGCCTGACCGCGTCCGACGACCACGGCTTCTCGATCGACGAGGCTGAGGTCATCTACTGGGGCCTGTGCCCCGACTGTTCCACCGCCCGCAATTCAGCACCGTGATCCGCCCAGCTCGGAAGGATTTCCATGTCTGAGAACCACGACGCCATCGTCACCGACGCGAAGACGGGGGACGGAGGTGGCTGCCCGGTCGCGCACGGGCGCGCCCTGCACCCGACCCAGGGCGGTGGAAACCGCCAGTGGTGGCCGGAGCGGCTCAACCTGAAGATCCTCGCCAAGAACCCGGCCGTGGCCAACCCCCTCGGGGAGGAGTTCGACTACGCCGAGGCCTTCCAGACCCTGGACCTCCCGGCTGTGAAGCGGGACATCGCGGAGGTGCTGACGACCTCGCAGGACTGGTGGCCCGCCGACTTCGGCAACTACGGCCCGTTCATGATCCGGATGGCCTGGCACAGCGCGGGCACCTACCGCATCAGTGACGGCCGCGGTGGCGCCGGTGCCGGTCAGCAGCGCTTCGCTCCCCTCAACAGCTGGCCGGACAACGGGAACCTGGACAAGGCCCGCCGTCTGCTGTGGCCGGTCAAGAAGAAGTACGGCAAGAGCCTGTCCTGGGCCGATCTCCTGATCCTCACCGGCAACGTCGCGCTGGAGTCGATGGGTTTCGAGACCTTCGGTTTCGCCGGCGGCCGTGCGGACGTCTGGGAGTCGGAGGAGGACGTCTACTGGGGTCCCGAGACCACCTGGCTCGGCGACGAGCGCTACACCGGCGACCGTGAGCTGGAGAACCCCCTCGGCGCCGTCCAGATGGGCCTCATCTACGTCAACCCGGAGGGCCCCAACGGCACCCCGGACCCGATCGCCGCGGCCCGCGACATCCGTGAGACGTTCCGCCGGATGGCGATGAACGACGAGGAGACGGTCGCCCTGATCGCGGGTGGTCACACCTTTGGCAAGACCCACGGCGCGGGCCCGGCGGACAACGTCGGCCCCGACCCGGAGGCCGCCTCCATCGAGGAGCAGGGCCTGGGCTGGCGGAGCACGTACGGCACCGGAAAGGGCGCCGACGCCATCACCTCCGGTCTGGAGGTCACCTGGACCACCACGCCCACCCAGTGGAGCAACGGCTTCTTCGACAACCTCTTCGGCTACGAGTGGGAGCTCACCGAGAGCCCGGCCGGCGCCAAGCAGTGGAAGCCGAAGGACGGCGCGGGCGAGGGCACGGTGCCGCACGCCCACGACGCCGCCAAGAAGATCGCGCCGTCGATGCTCACCACGGACCTGGCGCTGCGCTTCGACCCGATCTACGAGCCGATCTCCCGCCGCTTCCACGAGAACCCTCAGG
Organism: Streptomyces sp. NPDC001156; assembly: GCF_053598275.1. Classification (NCBI taxonomy): domain Bacteria; kingdom Bacillati; phylum Actinomycetota; class Actinomycetes; order Kitasatosporales; family Streptomycetaceae; genus Streptomyces; species Streptomyces sp. NPDC001156. The sequence continues at coordinate 49,779 of NZ_JBSFJX010000027.1, forward strand.
AGTTCGCGGACGCCTTCGCCCGTGCCTGGTACAAGCTGACCCACCGCGACATGGGCCCGAAGTCGCTGTACCTGGGGCCGGAGGTCCCGGCGGAGACCCTGCTGTGGCAGGACCCGCTGCCGGAGGCCGAGGGTGAGGCCCTGGACGCCGCGGACATCGCGGCCCTCAAGGCCAAGCTCCTCGACTCGGGGCTGACCGTCGCGCAGCTGGTGTCCACCGCCTGGGCGTCGGCCTCCACCTTCCGTGGCAGCGACAAGCGGGGCGGCGCCAACGGTGCGCGCATCCGTCTGGAGCCGCAGCGCGGCTGGGAGGTCAACGACCCCGACGGTCTGGCGCAGGTGCTGCGCACCCTGGAGGGCATCCAGCGGGAGTTCAACTCCGGTGCCAAGAAGGTCTCCCTGGCCGACTTGATCGTCCTCGGCGGTGGCGCGGCGATCGAGAAGGCCGCCAAGGACGCCGGGCACGAGATCGAGGTGCCGTTCGCCCCGGGCCGTGTCGACGCGACCGACGAGCACACCGACGCGGAGTCCTTCGCCGCCCTCGAGCCGACCGTGGACGGGTTCCGCAACTACCTCGGCAAGGGCAACCGGCTTCCGGCCGAGTACCTGCTGCTCGACCGGGCGAACCTGCTGACCCTGAGCGCCCCCGAGATGACCGTCCTCGTCGGCGGCCTGCGTGTCCTGGGCGCGAACCACCAGCAGTCGCAGCACGGCGTCCTCACCGAGACCCCCGGGGCCCTGACGAACGACTTCTTCGTCAACCTGCTCGACCTGGGTACGACCTGGTCGTCGGCGAACGGCGACGGGAACACCTTCGAGGGCCGCGACGCCGCCACCGGCGAGGTCAAGTGGACCGGCACCCGTGCCGACCTCGTCTTCGGCTCGAACTCCGAGCTGCGCGCGCTCGCGGAGGTCTACGCGAGCGACGACGCGAAGGAGAAGTTCGTGGCCGACTTCGTCGCCGCGTGGGTCAAGGTCATGAACCTCGACCGGTTCGACCTCGTCTGACCGTACCGGCCATGACGTCCGGGCCGGCCGGCCCGGACGTGCCCGGTCCTGACGAAGGCCCCACCCGCTTGGGTGGGGCCTTCGTCCTTGTCAGACCGCCGGCGCCGGGTACGTCGGGTACTCCACCCCGGAGACGTGCTGGACGACGCGGATGACCTGGCAGGAGTAGCCGAACTCGTTGTCGTACCAGAGGTAGAGGATCGCGTTGTCGCCCTCCACCTTGAGAGCGCCCGCGTCCACGATCGAGGCGTGGCGGGAGCCGATGAAGTCGCTGGAGACCGCGTCGGGAGCGCTGATGAAGTCGATCTGGCGGCGCAGCGGCGAGGTCAGCGAGACCTCACGGAGGTGGTCGAGGACCTCCTGGCGGGTCGTCTCGCGCGCAAGCTGCAGGTTGAGGATGGCGATCGAGACGTCCGGCACGGGGACGCGGATGGAGCTGCCGGTGATCTTCGCTTTGAGGTCGGGCAGCGCCTTGGCGACGGCGGAGGCGGCGCCTGTCTCGGTGATGACCATGTTGAGCGGCGCGGAGCGGCCGCGGCGTTCCGACTTGTGGTAGTTGTCCAGCAGGTTCTGGTCGTTGGTGAACGAGTGGACGGTCTCCACGTGCCCGCGCAGCACGCCGTACTCGTCGTCCATCGCCTTCAGCGGCGGGACGATCGCGTTGGTGGTGCAGGACGCGCAGGACAGGATCCGCTCGTCCGGCTTGACCATGTCGTGGTTGACGCCGTGCACGATGTTGGGCACGTCGCCCTTGCCGGGCGCGGTCAGCACGACCTTGTCGATACCGGGACGCAGATGCTGCGACAGGCCCTCGCGGTCGCGCCACTTACCGGTGTTGTCGATGAGGATGGCGTCCTTGATGCCGTACGCCGTGTAGTCGACCTCGGCCGGGTCGGCGGCGTGGATCACCCTGATCGCGTTGCCGTTGGCGATGATCGTGCTGTTTGCCTCGTCCACGGTGATCGTGCCCTGGAACTGGCCGTGGATCGAGTCGCGGCGCAGCAGCGAGGCCCGCTTGACGAGGTCCTCGCCGGCCCGGTCGCCGCCGCCGCGCACGACGATGGCACGCAGCCGCAGACCGTTGCCGGAACCGGCCTTCTCGATCAGCAGACGCGCGACGAGGCGGCCGATGCGGCCGAAGCCGTACAGGACGACGTCGCGTCCCTCGCCGCGCTCGAGCTTGTTGGCACCGCTGGCGCCCGCGACGGCCTTGGCGGTGAACTCCGCGACGGACAGACCGCGGTCGTCGGCCTTGTAGGTGGCGGCGAGCATGCCGATGTCGATCTGGGAAGGGCCGAGGTCGAGCGTGCTCAGAGCCTGCAGGAACGGCAGCGTCTCGGTGACCGAGAGCTCCTCACCGGCGATCTGCCGGGCGAATCGGTGGGTCTTGAGGATGCTGACCACCGACTTGTTCACCAAGGAGCGGCTGTGCAGCAGGACGGTGACGTCCCGCTCGCGGTGCAGCTTCCCGATGATCGGGATCATCGACTCCGCGATCTCCTCGCGGATCTTCCAGTTGGTGAACGAGTCGTCATTGACAGTCACAGGTTTATCTTTCGAGCTAGGCGGTGCTCATATGGTAGCCGCCCCGCTTTTTCGATCTTCAGATGGTGTCCCCAGTTGATCAGTGGCCAGGTGCCCGCGCGCTTCCGGGGGCGTTCGTCGATGTCCAGGGAACCGGTCTCGGCGAGCAACAGGCCTCGCGGCGCAAGGTGCTGGGCGCGCCGCCCTCCGCACCATCCCCCTGAGGCTGCCGCGTCGAGGTGACCCTGCCCGCGGCCGAGGGACGACGCGTTCCGCCCGCCACCGGTCCGGGGTGCCTACCCGCGAAGTCCCGCCCGCGCGAACTCGCGCATGCCCTCCTCGAATCCGACCGACGGCTTCCAGCCCAGCTCGGCGCGCAGGCGCGAGGAGTCCGCGGTGATGTGGCGTACGTCGCCCAGCCGGTATTCGCCGGTGACCACCGGCTCCGGACCTCCGTGGGCGGCGGACAGGGTCCGCGCCATCTCCCCGACGGTGTGCGGCTTGCCGCTGCCGGTGTTGTACGCCGTGAGCACACCCCCGGGCGCGTCCGCCTCCAGCGCCGCCACGTTGGCCGCCGCCACGTCCCGTACATGCACGAAGTCGCGCCGCTGGCGGCCGTCCTCGAAGACGCGCGGCGCCTCGCCGCGGGCCAGCGCGGAGCGGAAGAAGGAGGCGACGCCCGCGTAGGGGGTGTCGCGGGGCATCCGGGGGCCGTACACGTTGTGGTAGCGCAGCGACACCGCGGAGCCGCCTGTGGACCGGGCCCAGGCGGCCGCCAGATGCTCCTGGGCGAGCTTGGTGGTCGCGTACACGTTCCGTGGGTCGGCCGGGGCATCCTCCGTGACCAGCCCGGGGGACAACTCCTGTCCGCACGCCGGGCACAGGGGCTCGAAGCGCCCGGCCGCGAGGTCGGCGACGGCCCGCGGGCCCGGCCGCACCGCCCCGTGCCGCGGACACTCGTAGCGCCCCTCGCCGTAGACGACCATCGACCCGGCCAGCACGAGACGCCGTACGCCCGCGTCCGCCATCGCCGTCAGCAGCACCGCCGTGCCCAGGTCGTTGCTGGAGACGTAATCGGCCGCGTCGGCGATTCCGTTGCCGATGCCGACCAGGGCCGCCTGATGGCAGACGGCGTCGACGCCGGGCAGGGCACGGGCGACGGCGTCCGCGTTCCGCACGTCGGCGCCCGTGCCCTCCCGCACGTCGAAGACCACCGGCTCGTGGCCGCCCGCCCGGAGCGCCTCGACGACATGGGACCCGATGAAACCGGCACCGCCGGTGACCAGTACACGCATACGCCCACGCTAGGTCGGTCGCGGTGCCGGAACCCCCGTGCCGCCCACCACGTCACCGCTCCGTAAGACCGAGCGGTGCGGACGCGGTCGCCGTTCGGATGCGGCCGGCGCGCCTCTTGGTTTGGTGAGGTGAACAGCCGGCCCGTGGCTGGCCGGGATCTTGGGCCGCGCGGCCGTCCTGCCAGCAGACTTTCTGCCGGCCCCCGGCAGCGGGAACGACTCGGCCAGGAGGGCTCACTCCGTCGGCTCGGCACTCCGAGCCCACCGGGAGGCTGCGATGTCCGATGCGCACGACGTCGGGGCGAAGGCGCGCATCGCCGAGCGCCGGGCCCGGACGGACTACACCGGCGGTGTCTACGGATCCCTGCTCGCCGCCTCCGTGGTGGTGGGTGTCGGCGCGGCCGGCTCGTTTCCCCGCGTCGAAGTGGTGGTGCTGCTGCTGAGCACCGGCGTGGTGTTCTGGATCGCCCATGTGCACGCCCAGTTGTTCGGTGCCCGTCTGGCGCAGCGGGCCCTGAACCGCCGCGTGGTACTGCACGTCTGCCGTGACGAGTGGCCGATCGTCAAGGCCGCCGTCCCGCCGGCCGTCGCCGTGGCCGTCGGCCCGCTGCTGGGTATGGACGCACAGGGCGGATTCTGGCTCGCACTCGCCGTCGCCGTGGCCGGACAGGTGGGGTGGTCGGCGGCCGCGGCACGCCGTGCGGGCGCCTCGTGGCCCCTCGTGGTCGTCAGCGCCGCGGTCAATCTCGTGCTCGGTCCGCTGATCATCGTGTTCAAGTTGGTCCTCAAGGAGTGAGGGGCCGGGACCGGACCAGCGGCGGCCCACGACCTCACCCGTCAGGGGTGATCTGACCCTCGACTCCGAGCGGGACTCTGATCTGTACGGGTCCCGGCCGCCGTCCTGTCGGCGCTTCTCCGGTGACCTGCACCGATCGCGCGAGGAGCAGCCATGACCGTATCGCGGGGTCCAGCGGCGCGAAGCGCGCACGAGCACCTTTCCGGCGACTCCGTCACGGGGGACGACTCCGCGGGACTGTCGGCCAGGCTGGCCTCCTCGTGGACGCTGATCCTCGGCTCGGCGCTCGCGACCCTGATACCGGGCATCCTGGTGCTGGTCTGGCCGCACGAGACCCTGCACGTCCTGGCGGTCCTCATCGGGCTGTACCTTCTGGTCACCGGGGCGTTCCGGTTCGTCGGGGCCTTCTCACGGGCGGAGCACGACGAGCGGCTGCCGCGCCTGCTCGTGGCGTTGCTGCTCGTCCTGGCCGGGGTGCTGTGCCTGAGGCACCCGTTGCAGACCATCGCCGCGCTCTCGCTCGTCGTCGAGGCCGTGTGGCTCGTATCGGGCATGCTCACCGCCTACACGGCCTTCGCCGACCGCGACCTGCCGCACCGGGCCTTCGTCCTCGGTGCGGGCGCCCTCGGCATGGTCGCCGGGCTCGTGGTGCTGGCCCTGCCGGCCCCGTCGGCGGTCGTCCTGACCCGGCTGCTGGGCCTGTGGCTGGTGCTGCTCGGACTGGCGGAGCTGATCGTCGCTCTTGCCTGGCGGGACGCACTCCGCAAGGCGGGCGTCACCGGCCGATCCCGTTGAGTGCCGCCTGCGATGTGCTGAGCCGTGGCCCGGGAATCCAAGGCCGGCTGCGTTCCTGGTGGCCGTCGCGGGTCTGGCCCTCGGCGAAGCCGTCGCGTCCTCGTCCTGGTACCGGCAGAAAGCCGGTCCGCCCAGTGGCCCGACGCGCGAACGGTGAACGCCCGCCTCGCGGGCCGCCCGAAGGGCCGGCCAGGAACACCAGGCTCACCCCCGCCGGGTGAGGCCGCAGCCGCGCGCCGCGCGCAGCGTGGAGTCGGCAGCCGTCGGGCGGAAGCCCGGAACGGAGGAGCGAAATGGGCGAGCAGACCTACCTTGCCTACGACTACCCACTGCTGAGCGCCTTCTGGACGATGCTGTGGTTCTTCCTGCTGGTCATGTGGTTCGTGCTGCTCTTCCGGGTGGTCGTCGACATCTTCCGCGACGACTCCTTGGGCGGCTGGGCCAAGACCGGCTGGCTGGCCTTCGTGATCGTGCTGCCGTTCCTCGGCGTCTTCGTCTACGTCGCCGCCCGCGGCAAGGACATGGGCCGCCGCGAACTGGCACAGAGGCGTGCCCAGCAGGAGGCCCTGAACTCCTACATCCGTGAGACGGCGACCGGGCGGGGCAGCCCGAGCAGTACGGAGGAACTGGTCAAGCTCTCGGAGATGCGGGGCCGCGGCGACATCACGGACGAGGAGTTCCGCAGGGCGAAGGAACTGGTCCTGTCGGGCCACGGGCCGTCGGGTTCGCTGACCGTGTCGCCTCAGGTCCCGGGATCGGCCAGGCCGTGACCGCACAGGCCGGCTCCTGCCTGGGGGACGCGTCGCACGGCGCGGCACTACGGGGCGCCGGCCGTGCTTGACACGCGGCGGGGACCGGCGAGCAGATCGGCCCGGTGACCCACGAGACCGGTCGCGCGACGGACGGGAACCTCTGGTTCCCGCCCGAGCCGGCAGGCGGACGACCTTGGCCGGGCCCGGTCAGGCGCTGCGCGGCCGGCGGGCGGTCTTCTTCGTCGTGGTCTTCTTCGCCGTCTCCTTCGCCGTCTCCTTCGCGGTCTTCCGGCCGGCGGTCTTCTCGGCGGGCGCCTTCTTCGCCGCGACCCTGGCGGCGGCCTTCTTCTTCGGGAGTTCGTGCACCTCGGCCCGCGTGTCCTCGCCGCGGGACGCCCTGGCCTGCGCCACTGACGCCTGGAGCGCGGACATCAGGTCCAGCACCTTGCCGGGCTCGGCCTCCGGCTCTGGTGCCTCGGGCGGTGCCTGGCCCTCCCGCTTCGCTTCGATCACCTGCTCGAGCGCCTCGGTGTAGCGATCGGCGAAGTCGGGACCTTCGAGGTCGTCGCGGGTCATGCGCTCGATCAGGTACTCGGCCTCGGTGATCTCGTCCTCGGACAGCCGCACCTCCGGCGGCACCAGCTCAGAGGGGTCGCGGACCTCGTCCGGCCAGCGCATCGCGTGCAGTACGAGCGCCTCGTCCCGCACCCGCAGCAGACCGAGCCGCTCCCTGCCGTGCCAGGCGAACTTGGCCACCGCGACCTTCGACGTCCTCGCAAGCGCCTTGCGCAGCAGGGCGTACGGCTTCTCGGCGACCGTGCCGGAGGCCTGGAGGTAGTAGCCCTCGCCGATGCGGAGCGGATCGATCGACTCGGCCGGCACGAACCCCTCGATCTCGATGGCCCTCGCGGTCGGCAGAGGCAGCGCCCGCAGTTCCTCGTCAAGCACCGGGACGACCTGGTCCCGGGAGATCTCGTAGGCCTTGCCGATCTCCTCCTGCGAGACCTCCCGATCCTCGACCTCGCAGTATTTCCGAACGCGAACGCGGCCCATGTCGCTCAGGTGGTACTGGTGGAACCGGACGCTGTGGTCCTCGGTGGCCGGGACCACGTCGATCGGAATCGTGACCAGACCGAAGCTGATCGCTCCCGACCAGATGCTCCGGGGCATCGCGGACCTCCTGACGTGCACCGAGACCACCCAGCCTACGGAGCGCCCCCGTGCACGGCATGGTGAAGGCGTCCACCGGGAGGAGGGCCGTCGGCCGCGGGCACGACGGGCCGGTCGGCCGCGGGCACGACGGGCCGATCGGCCGCCCGCGGTCCGTTTGCGCGGCAAACACTCGGTTAACCACGAGGGAACTCTTGGTGATCATCCTCCGTGCGGGACTGTCCGGGCTCGCGCCGCTGCCTAGCATGAGGTGCTCGCGCCCGGTTCAGGGCGCGTCAGTACGTTCGTATGTCGTCCGGGGAGGCGCGGAGGAATGCCGGTGTCCGGCCTCACCTCTCGACGGGGCCGCATCTGGGCCGCGGGCGGGATCCTGCTCATCCTGGCTCTGGTGGCGGCGCTGCTGGTCACCACGCTCGGCGGGACCCATCGGGCGCGGGCGGCGGCAGACGGACTGCCGCGCACCACGGTCGAGGTGTCCCCGAGCGGCTGCGGTCGCGGCTGGAACAAGCCGGTGTCCGGTCTGCAGGTCTTCGACTTGCACAACACCTCGGACGGCCCGGCGGAGGTCTATCTGGAGGACCCGCGCAGCCGGGCCCTGTACGGGGAGATCGAGGGTCTCGCACCCGGGACCACCCGGTCGCTGACCGTCCGTCTCGGCACGGGTTCGTACGCGTTCACCTGTCTGCCGGACGACGCCGGCGCGGTCACCGGACCCACCGTCCGCATCACCGGCGGGACGGCCGGGCCCGCGGCGGCCCCGGTCACCGAGCACGATCTGATCCCCCTCGCGATCGACTACCAGAAGTGGGTCGCCGGAGGCCTGGACGAGTTGGCCGGGCTGACCGGGCGGCTGAAGAGTGCGATCGACCGGGGGGACCTCGCCGGGGCCCGTACGGCCTGGCTCCCGGCCCATCTCGCCTATGAGCGGCTCGGCGCGGCGTACGACGCCTTCGGCGACGCGGACGGGCGGATCAACGGAACCGACGCGGGGCTGCCCCGCGGCGTCCACGACCCGTCCTTCTCCGGCTTCCACCGTCTGGAGTACGGGCTGTGGCACGGCCAGAGCGCGGACGCCCTGCGCGGCCCCGCGGCCACCCTCGTCAAGGACGTCGGCGCCCTGCGCGCCGACTGGGCACAGGCCCGTATGGACCCGGCGCAGCTGGGCCTGCGGGCGCACGAGATCCTGGAGAACACGGTGCAGTTCGAGCTGACCGGGCGGACCGACTACGGCAGCGGCAGCAATCTCGCCACCGCCCGTGCGGGCATCGACGGGACCCGCGCCGTCCTGTCCCGGCTGCGTCCCCTGCTCACCACCCGGTACCCGGACCTGCCCGCCCTCGACCGGGAGCTCGACCGCGCTCAGCGCACCCTGGACGGCTTCCACCACGGCAGCACCTGGACACCGCTGAACCGCCTGGACCGTACCGGGCGCGAGCAGGTCGACGCGGTCCTCGGCGACCTGGTCGAACGGCTGGCCTCGGTGGCGACGATCTGCGACCCGCGGAGGACGGTATGAGCACCTCCCCCGAGGTGAGCGGAGTCGGCCGCCGCGGCTTCCTGCGCGGAGCGGCCCTCGCCGGTGCCGGGCTCGCCGCCGGTGGCGCCGCTCCGGCGGCCGGCGCCGACCCCACGGGCCCGCCGCCGATCGCCCCCTTCCACGGCACCCGTCAGGCCTCGGTGCTCGCGGCCCCGCGCCGGGTCACCGCGTTCGCCGCCCTCGACGTGACCGCGGGGAACCGCGAGGAGCTCAGCGAGCTGCTGCGCACTCTCACCGCCCGCGCCCGCTTCCTGACTTCGGGCGGAACGCCGCCGTCTGTCGGGATCACCGGTCCGCCCACCGACTCCGGCATCCTGGGCGAGGAACCGCCCGCCGGCGCGCTCGCGGTGACCGTCGGGGTGGGCGCCTCGCTCTTCGACCACCGGTTCGGCCTGGCCGCCCGCCGCCCGCGCAGGCTGACGGCCATGCCCGCCTTCCCCGACGACGACCTGCGCGCCGAGTGGTGCCACGGAGACCTCAGCCTCCAACTGCACGCCGACGACTCGGACACGGCGCTGCACGCGCTGCGTGACATCGCCCGGCACACCCGCGGCGCCATGCAGATCCGCTGGCGCCTCGACGGGTTCAGCAGCCCGCCCCGTCCCGTCGGCACCCCCCGCAATCTGATGGGCTTCAAGGACGGCACGGCCAACCCCGACCCCACCGACGCCCGCGAGATGAACCGCCTGGTGTGGGTGGGCAGGGGCATGGGCGAGCCGGACTGGGCGGTGGGCGGCAGCTACCAGGTCGTACGGCTGATCCGGATGCTCGTGGAGTTCTGGGACCGGGTCTCCCTCAGCGAGCAGGAGCGGATGTTCGGCAGGGCCCGGGGGACCGGTGCCCTCCTGGACGGGAACGCCGAGCACGACACCCCCGACTACGCCAGCGACCCCAAGGGCGACGTCATCCCGCTGGACAGCCACATACGCCTGGCCAACCCGCGCACGGCGGCCACGGCCGACCAGCGGATCCTGCGCCGCGCGTACAACTACGACGCGGGCCTGGACAGCAACGGCAACCTCGACATGGGACTGCTGTTCTGCTGCTACCAGCAGGACCTTGCCCGCCAGTTCGAGACCGTGCAGCACCGCCTCGCGGGCGAGCCGCTCACCGACTACATCAAGCCGTTCGGCGGTGGTTACTTCTTCGCGCTGCCGGGAGTGCGAGACGGCGCGGACTGGTTCGGACGCACGCTCCTCGGCTGAACCTGTCTAGACAACTTACCGAGTTGTTGGTCAATACACGGTCAAGACTTCCTTTGGCTTCCCTGACTCGCTGTTCATGCGCACGCCATCACCGCTCCAGCGAAGTGCCGCCCGCCCGGCGAAACATCCCTGACCGTACGGCGCAACGACGTTCGTGTCCGGAAGGTGAAGCATCATGGCGAGCAAGGGAAGACGAGCAACGATGAGGAGTCTGGGAGCGCTCCTGGGTGCGGCCGCGCTCACGGCCCTCGGCGCGAACGCGCCGGCCTGGGCCGCCGCGCCAAACGGGTGGCCCCACTCCTCGACCGCCACGCCCATCAAGCACGTGGTCGTCCTTTTCGACGAGAACGTCTCCTTCGACCACTACTTCGCGACCTACCCGCAGGCCGCGAACACCGATGGCACGAAGTTCACGGCGTCCAAGAAGACCCCGAAGGACGTCGACAACCTGCGCACCGCCGGGCTGCTGACGAAGAACCCCAACCAGTACGCGCCCAAGCGGCTCACCCCGTCCCAGGCACTGACCTGCGACCAGAACCACGCGTACGGCCCCGAGCAGTACGCGTACAACGGCGGAAAGAACGACCAGTTCGTCCAGAACACGGACTCGGGCAAGTGCTCCGGCAACCTGTTCGGCGAGCCCGGCCTGGTCATGGACTACTACGACGGCAACACCGTCACCGCGCTGTGGAACTACGCCCAGCAGTACTCCATGAGCGACCGTTCCTACAGCTCCGTCTACGGCCCGTCCACGCCCGGCGCGCTCAACCTGGTCTCCGGTCAGACGCACGGCGTCGTCTCCATGGACCCCGCGACCGGCACGGAGAACCCCAAGCAGACGACGACGCCGGACTCGTACACCGTCCAGTCGCCCGACGCCAAGGGTGTCGGTACGGTCACCAACGACCCCGACCCGGCGTACGACGACTGCTCCGACAAGGACCACACCAGCAAGAACGCGCTCGCCTCGATGCAGGGCCGCAACATCGGTGACGTCCTCAACTCCAAGAAGGTCAGCTGGGGTTGGTTCCAGGGCGGCTTCCGCCCGTCCACCGCGTGGGACGGCAAGCAGGGCGACTACGCCAAGTGCGACGCCACGCACACCAACACCGGCGGCGCCGCGGTCGTGGACTACAGCCCGCACCACTCGCCGTTCGAGTACTACAAGTCGACGTCCAACCCGCACCACCTGCCGCCGAAGAACGTCGACGAGATCGGTCACAACGGCCAGGCGAACCACAACTACGACCTGACCGACTTCGACGCTGCCCTCAAGGCGGGCAAGCTCCCGGCGGTCAGCTTCGTCAAGGCCGCCGAGTACCAGGACGGCCACGCCGCCTACTCGGACCCGATCGACGAGCAGCACTTCCTGGTCGACCAGATCAACGCGCTCCAGAACTCGCCGCAGTGGAGCTCGACGGCCGTCGTCATCGCCTACGACGACTCCGACGGCTGGTACGACCACGCCTACGCCAAGCCGCGCAACGGTTCCAAGGACACCTCGGTCGGTTCCAACGGCAAGGCCGCCGACAGCCCGGCCTGCCAGGCCGGCCCGGCGGCGTCGGGCGGCTACGCGGACCGCTGCGGCCCCGGCACCCGTCAGCCGCTGCTGGTGGTCTCCCCGTACAGCAAGGTCAACAAGGTCGACCACACGCTGACCGACCAGGCCTCGATCACTCGCTTCATCGAGGACAACTGGCGCACGGGCCGTATCGGCGACCACTCCTTCGACGCCACGGCCGGTTCGCTCTCGGGCATGTTCGACTTCCGGCACCCCAACAACAAGCAGGTGCTGCTGAACGCGGACGGCTCGGTCAAGTCGGTCGGCCGGATCCACCACGTGGCCCCGGTCGCCACCAGCATCACCCCGGGTCCCGCCATGGAGAACACGGCGGCGACCACGGACGCGTCCTCGTTCCCGGCCCTGCCGGTGGGCATCGCGGCGGCCGCGATCGTCGCGGCCGGTGCGACGGGCACGTACATCACCCTGCGCCGCAGGGAGCGCGCCGGCGCCTGACGCCTTGCGCAGCCTGCGGGCGGTGACTCCGGAGATCCCGGGGTCACCGCCCGCGGTGCGTCCGTCCTCACTCCCGGCCGTACGGTGTCCCACCGCCCGCGCACAGGGCTCCCACCGCATGCGGGTGCAGTCCCGGGGCCGCCGCGAGGCCGCTCCCGGCGGGCTCGACGCGGTCGGACGGGAGCCGCGGCACATCCCGCCGTGGCCGGCGCCTTCGCCCCGACCGGGGCGCACGACCCGTACATCGCTGTGTGGGTACGGGACCTGGCCCACCTCTACCGTTTCCTGACCCAGGACCTGGGCGGTCCGGGCGTCGAGGGCGCGGGGACGGTCATCGTCGGTCAGGCGGTCAAGCGCCCCGGTCGGCCGTCGGGCCCACGGCCGTGAGCGAAGAGGGCCCCGGCTGTGGGCCGGGGGCCACCCCAGGGCGCCACTCCCTGTCCAGTACGCCGGTCCTGGCCGGTCCGGTCAGGGGTGGCCGGATCCCCGAAGGCCCGGCCTTCGATCCGGCTTCCGTGCAAGGAATGGCCCCGCCCCCGTGGGGTACGCGTCGGGGGCCGCCCGGAGCCGAACGTTCCGGGCCGCCCCGCCCGCCACTACCAGGGGATCCGTCATGAACACGCCCAACAAGAACCACCGCTCGACCGCAGCTCAGGAAGCACTGGACACGCTCGCTGTGGATTCCGCGGACTCGACGGCGCTGGACACACTGGCCGGCAGCGACGTGCTGGTCCCCGTGCCGGACGACGTCGACGAGAACGACGCCACCGATCCCTACGCCGTGTCCCTGCCCGTCCTGGAACAACCGGACGGGGAGCAGACGGTGCCCGTGTTCACCTCCGAGACGGAGATGTCCGACCTGCTGCCGTTCGTCTCGCGTTACCGGCTCGTGCCGCTCGGCGCGCTCGCCTCCCAGTGGCCCACCGGCGATCTCACGCTGACCATAGACGCGGCCTCGCCGCACGGGCTGACACTCAACTCCGACGGAGTGCGCACACTTCTCGCGCGGCCGTAAGGCCCGTACCCACGTCCTGGCCCAGCTGACCGGACGCCCGGCCCGCCGCCGCGCGGGCCCGGCGCACCAGCCGCCCATGACGCCCCACAGGGGACGTCGACACGGGGTCGGCCGGGGCGCCCCTCACAATGACCGCATGAGATGGATCTCCGGCGTGGCCGGCGCACTGCTTCTCGTTGCCGTCTTCGCCAGCATCCTGCGGACCCTGGTGGTCCCGCGCGGCCTCTACTCGGCACTGGTCTACCGGATGTGGTGGGTCCTGCGCCGGCTGCTGCGCCTGGCCGCCCTCCGCGGTGGCTACGAGGCCATCGACCGGGCGCAGACCTGGCTCGGCTCGCTCATGCTGATGGGCATGCTCGCGACCTGGCTGGGCGGAGCCTTCGCGAGTTTCGGCCTCCTCCTGCACGCCCTGTCCTCACTGACCTGGGCCAACTCATTCCGCGAGGCCGGATCCAGCATGTTCACCCTCGGCTTCGCCAGCGGTCAGCGGCTGCATCTGTCCGCGGTCGACTTCCTGGCGGCGATCACCGGGCCCGTTCTGATCGCCCTGCAGATCGCCTACCTGCCCACCCTGTACGCGGCCTACAACCGCCGCGAACTCGAGGTGACACTGCTCCAGTCCCGGGCCGGAGAACCCGCCTGGGGCCCCGAGATCCTGGCCCGTCAGTGGCTCGTCGACACCGAGACCGCCCTGCCCGAGCTCTTCCGCGCCTGGGAGCGGCTTGCCGCGGACATCGGGGAGAGCCACGCCAGCTACCCGGTCCTGATCGCGTTCCGCTCGCCCGGCCCGTACCGCAACTGGATGGTCGGGCTGCTCGCCGTGATGGACGCGGCGGCCATGCAGCTCTCGCTCGCGCCGCACGCCGCGCCGGCGGAGGCCCGGCTGGTGATCAGAGCCGGGTTCACCTCCCTGCGCGACATCGCCAGCTCGGTGCGCTTCGCGTTCGACTCCGACCCGGTGCCAGACGCACCGGTCCGTCTCACCTTCGGCGAGTTCGAGGCGGCCGTGGCGATGGTGATGGCCGCGGGCTTCCCCGCCGAACGGACGGCACGGGAGGCCTGGCCGCACTTCCGCGGCTGGCGGGTCAACTACGAGCCGATCGCGTACGAACTGTGCCGCCGCACCGACGCCGTACCCGCGTTGTGGAGCGGGCCACGCGATTTCCCCTCCGCCCCGATCCCGCCCCGGCGCCCGACGGACCGGCAGCCCCCCGCAGATCGGCCTGAAGTGCCCCCCGCGGCGGGGTAGTCCGGGCCGGTCCCGCGGGAAGATCCCGGGGGAGAGCACCGGCTCGGAAGGGGGATGGTCGTGAGGGTCGTCCTGCTGGGTACGGCCGCCGGTGGCGGCTTCCCGCAGTGGAACTGCGCGTGCGCGCTGTGCACGGCCGCCCGCGACGGCGAACTGCCCACCCGCACTCAGGAGTGCGTCGCCATCTCCGGCAATGCGCGCGACTGGTGGCTCCTCAACGCCTCACCGGACATCCGTACGCAGGTGACGGCCACCACCGTGCTCCGGCCGGGCCCGGGCCCGCGGGACACCCCGCTCAGGGGCGTTCTGCTGACGGACGCGGAGGTCGACCACATCGCGGGACTGACGGCGCTCCGGGGCGCGGCCGGCCTGAAGGTGTACGCCGCGCCACCGGTCCTGGCCGTCCTGGCCCCGCTGCGGGCGGGCCTCGACCGCTGTGCCGTGTGGGAGTGGGTGGACGCCCTGACTGACGGCGGGTTCGTCCTGGCCGGCGGTCTGGTCGTCTCCGCGCATCCGGTGGGCGCCGAGGCGCCCGGGTACGTGGCCGATGCCGCTCCCGACGACCACTGGGTGATCGCTTACCGCGTCGAGGACCTGTCCACTGGCGGAGTGCTCGTGTACGCACCCCGCGTCGGCGCGTGGTCGCCGGTCCTGGACGAGTTGCTGACCGAGGCGGACTGCGCGCTGCTGGACGGCACGTTCTGCACGGCGGACGAGCTGGACGCGGCGATCGGGGGCGGACCTGGGAAGGCGGCGCCGGGCCACCTCTCCATCGCGGGCGCGCACGGCTCTCTGGCCGCCCTCGCCCGGCACCCGGGACCGCGCCGGATCTACACCCACCTCAACAACACCAACCCGCTGCTCGACCCCGCCTCGGCCGCGCGGCGTCAGGTGACCGAGGCCGGAGCCGAAGTCCTCGCGGACGGCGCCGAGTTCACTCTGTGACCGGTTGCCCCGCGGGAGTCGGTGCGGTGAGCATCCGGGCCAGGACCTCACGCTGCAGCGGCAGTGCCTCGGCGTGCACCTCGCGGCCCTTCTCGGTGAGGGCGACCCACACCCCGCGCCGGTCCTCCTCGCACACGGAGCGGTGGACCAGGCCGTCCTTCTCCAGCCGTCCGATCAGCCGTGACAGAGCGCTCTGGCTCAGATGCACCCGCCCTGCGATGTTCTGCACCCGGCACTGATCGCCCGCCGCCGGCGCCTCGGTGGCGAGGATGTCGAGCACCTCGAAGTCGCTGGCGCCGAGCCCGTACGAGTGCAGCACCCGGTCGATCTCGCACATGGTGTGGGCGTGCACCGACAGGATGTCCCGCCACTGCTCCTCGAGCCGGGCACCGGCCGTTTTCGCTGCCATACTCGCACGGTAACAGAAACGGGCTGCTTTGTTTACCGTGCAACTAGTGCTTCTGCAAGCAGCCCGTCGCACCGAAGGGGGCGCGGCGGCCCGACTAGGCGGCCGGGTCCTGGAGCAGCCCCACCAGGTTGCCGTCCGCGTCCTTGACGAAGGCGATCAGCCTGCCGCCACCGACGTCCTGGGCGTCCTGGAGCAGCTCGGCCCCGGCGTCCAGCAGCCCTTTGAGGCGGGCCTTGAGGTCGGACACGTGCCAGTAGGGCACCGGTCCGGTCATCCCTTTGGCGTGGCCGTTCGGGTCGAGGCCGACGTCCTGCCCCGCCGCCTTGTACCCGACGTAGTACGGCTCGTCGGCGTAGGGCTCCACCTCCAGCAGGGCACCGAAGAGGGCCTTCGCCCGGGCGAGGTCCTTGACGGGGTAGATGATCGTCTTGAGTTCGGCGGTCATGAGTGCTCCTCGGCGGTTGCGTGGGCCGACGGGGTTCGTCGGTGGTTCCACGCTAGGGCGGGGGGCCGTCCTGTGGCTTCTTTGAAACTGACCGGTCGCGCGCGGCGGAGATCAGCCACCGCCGATCCCTGCGGAAGGTGAGGCCCGGCCGCACGCGAGGCCGGGCCGGACCTGTGACGGGCCTGTTCGATCAGAGCACTTCGGCCCGTTACCACCTCGGCCCGGCACCACAGGGCACGCGACAGTGGGTCAGGAGGGCGGTCGGAGGGGACGGCATGCTGAGGACACCGGTGAGCGAGCAGCGGACGCGGATCCTGGAGTGGCTGAAGGACCCCGAGGCCCACTTTCCGCCGCCCCGCCGCGGCGACCTGGTCGAGGACGGCGTGACCGCGGCGGCCGTCGCCGCGAAACTCGCCGTGCCCCGGTCCGTCGCCGATACCGATCTGCGTCTTCTCGCCGAAATCGGCCTGCTGCGCGCGAAGCGGATCCGGCGGCATACCCACTACCGCCGCGACGAGGTCCGTATCGCCGAGGTTGCACGCATGTTCGAGAAGGGGTGGTAGACGGCCGCGGCGCGGGCAGGCCGCCTCCGGGAGTGGTGCAGCAACGCGCCGCGTCAGCCGTCGCCCCGGCTTCCGGATGGTGACCCGTGCCTGCGAGTCGGCCCGTGGGAACGGTGCCGCGGCCGCAGCCCGGCGGGCGACCTGGGTGCGCAGTGGTCCTGGTCGGGGTTACCCTTGCTCGGGCCGCGATCATGTCTTGCGGCGCGGCGGTGGGGCCCGCCGTCCACGAACCGCGGCAGTTCTGCCGCCAACGGTCCCTACTTGCGATGGAGCGTGCCCGTCCAGCAGGGTCGCGGCGAGTAGGAGAAGTGCACCGATGAGAGTCCCCCACCCCAAGAGTGCCGACCGCGGCAGTGCCGCCACGCCCGAGCCCGTCCGGCGGCCGTCGTCCTGGCACGGTCAGGGGCCCGTCGTCGCCGTTGTCTCCCTCGGTGGCGTCGTCGGCGCTACCGCCCGGTACGGCGCGTCGCTGCTGTGGCCCGCGGGGGCCGGGGGATTTCCCTGGGCCACCTTCTGGGTCAACGTCGTCGGCTGCGCCGTGATGGGCGTGTTCATGGTCGTCATCACCGATGTGTGGGCGGCCCACCGGCTGGTGCGGCCCTTCTTCGGCACGGGTGTGCTCGGCGGCTTCACCACCTTCTCGACCTACGCCGTCGACATCGAGCGGCTGGTCGACTCGGGGCACCCTCGCACCGCGTTCGCCTATCTGTTCGCGACCCTGCTCGGGGCCCTCGCGGCGGTGTGGCTCGCGATGGCGACCGCCCGCCGGGCCCTGGCACGGCGGCAACGATGAACGAGACCACCGACCGGCGCCCCACGGAGGCGGCCATGACGCGACTGACCGGCAGGGCCCTCAGGCTGACCGTCTTCATCGGCGAGCACGACCGGTGGCACCACAAGCCCCTCTACGCCGAGATCGTGCACCGCGCGCATGCCGCCGGACTCGCGGGTGCGAGCGTCTTCCGCGGCATCGAGGGCTTCGGTGCCTCCTCCCTCATCCACACCTCGCGGCTGCTGTCGCTGAGCGAGGATCTGCCGGTGGCCGTGGTGCTCGTGGACACCGAGGAGCGCATCCGCGCTTTCCTGTCGCAGCTGGACGAACTCGTCACCGAGGGGCTCGTGACGCTGGACCCCTGCGAGGTCATCACGTACGTCGGGCGGCACGACGCGCCGCCCGCGGCGGACGGGAAAGGTGAGAACGCGTTGTGAATTGGCTGCTGGTGATCGTCGGCGCCATGGTCGGGGCGCCGCTGCGCTATGTCGTGGACCGTGCGGTGCAGTTCAAGCACGACACGGTCTTCCCCTGGGGCACCCTGCTGGTCAATGTCACGGGTTCTCTGGTCCTCGGCCTGCTGACCGGGGCGGCCTCGGCCGGTCATGCTTCCCCGCACCTGCAACTTCTGATCGGTACGGGCCTGTGCGGGGCGCTGACGACGTACTCGACGTTCTCGTACGAGACGCTGCGGCTGACCGGGACCGGGGCGGGGTTCTACGCTGCCGCCAACGTCGTGGCGAACGTGGCGGCGGGGCTGGGTGCAGCCTTTGTCGGGGTTTCGTTCACCCAGGCTCTGTGGCCCTAGGGGGCGGACGTGACCCGGGCGTAGTAAAACCTTCTTGCAGCACTACCGTCTACAGCACTGTCGACCAACTCCTCAGAACTGGATCCCATGAGTGTCATCAACGTCGGTCAGGCCGTCGTCCTCGGAGTCGTCGAGGGGGTGACCGAATTCCTCCCCGTCTCGTCGACCGGCCACCTCAAGATCACCGAGGGGCTGATGGGGATCCCCGTCGACGACAAGGCCGTCGTCGGGTTCTCGGCCGTCATCCAGGTCGGGGCGATCGCGGCCGTGCTCCTGTACTTCTTCAAGGACATCGTGCGGATCGTCTCGGCGTGGTCCCGGGGCCTGTTCAACCCGCGGGAGCGGTATCACCACGACTACAAGTTCGCCTGGTGGGTGATCGCCGCGACCATTCCGATCGTGGTGGTGGGCCTGGCCGCGAAGCCGCTGATCGACGGACCGCTCGCCTCGCTGTGGGTGGTGGCGGCCTCGCTGATCGTCGGCAGCGGCGTGATGTGGGCGGCGGACCAGATGGGCCGGCACAAGCGCGGCGAGGACGACACCTCGTTCAAGGACGCGATGCTGGTGGGCAGCTCCCAGATCCTCGCGCTGCTCTTCCCGGGCTTCTCCCGCTCCGGCGCGACGATGTCGACCGCGCTCATCCTCGACCTCGACCGGGTCGCGGCGACCCGTCTCTCCTTCTTCCTCGGCATTCCCGCCCTCACCGGCGCCGGTCTCTACGAGCTGAAGGACGCCCTGGGGACGGGGGTGGGCGCCGCGCCACTGGCCGTCGGGACGATCGTCTCCTTCGTGGTCGCCTACGCCTCGATCGCCTGGCTCCTGAAGTTCGTGGCCAAGCACTCCTTCAACGCCTTCGTGATCTACCGGCTCGTCATCGGCGTGCTGCTGCTGGGTCTGCTCGGGACCGGCGCGCTCAGCTGATCAAGGACCTGCTGCCGGCGGCCGGCTGACCGGCCGGCCGCCGCTGTCCGCCAGGGGGCGGGAAGCCGGTGCCGCGGCCTCCCGCCCCCTGAACGTCTCGGTGCCCCCTGGAGCGGTCCGCGCCGCCGGGCGGCACGATGGTGACCATGGCCACCTCGCCGCCCTTCCAGGCCGTACTGGACCGCATCGCCGAAGAGATCGAGCAGTTGCCCGGGCGCGGGCGGCCCGCCGACTACATCCCCGCACTCGCCGCCCTGGACCCGCGACGCTTCGGTATGGCGGTGGCCGAGCCGGACGGCGCGGTGTACGGCGTGGGGGAGTGGCGGCAGCCGTTCTCCACGCAGTCCGTCACCAAGGTCTACACCCTCGCTCTCGACCTCGCCCGCGAAGGCGACGCACTGTGGGAGCACGTGGGCCGGGAGCCCTCGGGCAACCCCTTCAACTCACTGGTCCAGCTGGAGTACGAGAACGGGATTCCGCGCAACCCGTTCATCAACGCGGGCGCCCTCGTCGTCACCGACCGGCTGCACAGCCGCACCGGGAACGCCGCCGGTGCGCTGCTCGACTTCCTGCGGACCGAGAGCGGCAACCCGGAACTCTCCTTCGACCAGGAGGTCGCGGCCTCCGAGGCCGCGCACGGTGACCGCAACGCCGCCCTCGCCCATTTCATGGCGTCCTACGGCAACATCGGCAACCCGGTGCCGGTCCTCCTCGACCAGTACTTCCGTCAGTGCTCCATCGACGCGTCCTGCGCCGACCTCGCGCTCGCGACCCGCTTCCTGGCCCGGCACGGCATCGGGGCCGACGGCTCGCGGCTGCTGACCCGCAGTCAGGCCAAGCAGGTCAACGCGGTGATGCTGACCTGCGGCACGTACGACGCGGCGGGCGACTTCGCGTACCGGGTCGGGCTCCCCGGCAAGAGCGGCGTGGGCGGCGGCATCATCGCGGTCGTCCCCGGCCGCTGCACGCTGTGCGTGTGGAGTCCCGGTCTGGACGAGCGCGGCAATTCGGTTGCGGGCGTCGCGGCCCTGGACCGTTTCACCACTCTCACGGGGCTTTCTGTGTTCTGACCGTGCCGCCCGTGCGCGGGGCGCCGACCGGGACCTTCGTGTCGCCGACGACGGCCGATCACATTGCGGCCACATGTAGGCCGCCCGGCCGAGGGACGCGCGTCGCTTTCTCGCCACCCGGCGTTGACACGCTAACCGAGTGTTGGCCATGGCTTTCCCCGTCGATCTCCGCCGCTGCCAGGCGCTCGGACTGGCCGGTACGGCCATTCTCGCGTTGGGCGGTGAGACCGCCGGGGCCCTGCCGGTCGCGGATCTGGTCTCCCCCGAGTCCGGGCGCGCCGCCCTCGGGCTCGTGGGGGTGTACTTCGGTGTCGTCCTGCTCATCGCCGCCTGGGCACTGCTCGGCAGGGTGATTCGCGGCCCGGAACCGCCCACCGCACGCGCCCTGCTGCTCGTCCTCGCCGTGTGGGCGGCACCGCTGTTGCTCGCGCCGCCGCTGTTCAGCCGGGACGTGTACAGCTACCTCGCGCAAGGCGCCATGGTCGACTCCCATATCGACGTGTACACACACGGGCCCGCGCAACTTGGCGGTCCGCTGGCCGACGAGGTCGCGCCCGTGTGGCGGAACACGGCGGCACCCTACGGGCCGGTCTTCCTCGTCGTCGCCCGCGCGCTCTCCGGCCTGACCCGTGGTGAACTCCCGGCCGGATTGCTCGGCATGAGGCTGGTCGCCCTTGTCGGCGTGGCCCTGATGGCGGCGGCGCTGCCGCGGCTCGCCCGGCAGTGCGGCGCCGACCCGGCCGCCGCGCTCTGGCTCGGCGCGCTGAACCCGCTGGTCCTGCTGCACCTGGTCGCGGGCGCCCACAACGACGCCATCATGCTGGGGCTGCTCGGCGTCGGCCTGCTCGCCGCCCGCGGCCGCCTGCACGTCGTCGGCGTCGTCCTGGTCACGCTCGCCGCTCTGGTCAAGGCCCCAGCCGCCTTGGGCCTGCTGGCAGTCATCGCGCTACGGCGCCACGTGGGTCTGGCGCGGGCGGTGGCCACGACCACGGTGACGGCGGTGGCCACCACCGTGGTGGCCACGGCGGTCGCCGGCACGGGATACGGCTGGATAGCCGCCCTGAAAACCCCTGTCTCACCGCACAACTGGTCACCCACCAGCGTGCTCGGCCGGGTCACCGGCCGTCTGCTCGACGGTCTGGGAAGCGACTTCGCGCCTCTCGCCATCCCGGTCTGGCACGCCGCCGGACTTCTCGCGACCACGCTCGCGGTGCTGTTCATATGGCTGAAGTTGCGGCCTGGCCCGATTTACGCGCTCGGTCTGAGCCTTGCCGTCGTCGCAGTTCTCGGCCCGGCGATCCGGCCCTGGTACGCCCTGTGGGGGTTGTTCCTCATCGCCGCGGCGGCCCCGAGCGCTTCCGTGCGCCACCGGGTGGCCGCCGCCACCGCGGTGCTCGCGCTGGGCGTGCTGCCGAGCGGTGGGCCGCCGGACACCGCCCAGGTGGTGCTGGCCGTCTCCGGCGGCGTCCTCGCCCTGGTGGTCCTGTGGCAGGCGCACCAGGCGTCGCAAGCCCCCGTGCTGGGAGGAACCGCGTGAGACCTCCCCGCACCGAGAGGGGACGGCTCGTCCTCGTCCTGTGCCTCGCCGCCGCCGTGGCCGTCTTCACGGCCACGGTTCCGCTACTGCGCGGCTGGTTCGACCTGCGCGTCTACTACGGGACCGTGGACGCCTGGGTGCACCATGGCGGTCACATCTACGACTACCGGGTGCCGGGGACGACATACGGCTTCACCTATCCGCCGTTCGCCGCCCTGTGCATGCTGCCGATGGCGTTCGTCGGTCTGAACACGGCCATCGTCTGCGCGCTGCTGCTGAACCTCGCGGCCGTCTCCGTCGTGCTGTGGATCCTCGTGGGTGCGGAGTTGCGCCGGTACGGATGGTTCGGCTGGGCCCTGGCCGCGTGCACGCTGGCGGTGCTGGAACCGGTGCGGGACACCTTCAGCTTCGGGCAGGTCAACCTTCTGCTGCTGGCTCTCGTGCTGGTCGACGCCTGGTTGCTGTCCACCGGCCGTGAGCGCTGGGCCGGGATCGGCATCGGACTCGCGGCGGCCATCAAGCTGACGCCCGCGGTCTTCATCGGCCTGCTTCTGCTCGCCCGCAGATGGCGGGCCGCCGCCGTCGCGACCGCCGTCGCGGCGGCCGGCACGCTGTTCGCCTTCCTGGCGGCTCCGAGTGCCTCCCGCTTCTACTGGGGGCACGCCGTGTGGGACACCACCCGCGTCGGGCGCCTCGACTACGTCTCCAACCAGTCGTTGCAGGGCGTCCTCGCCCGGCTCGCGGCACCGGGCGAACCGAGCCATGCGGCCTGGGCGGTGACCGCCGTCCTGGTTCTCGCGCTGTGGGCGTGGCGTACCCACCGTGCGCTCAGGGCCGGTGAGTGGCGGGCCGCCTTCGCGCTGACGGGGCTCACCGCCTGCCTGATCAGCCCGATCACCTGGGTGCACCACCTCGTCTGGCTACTGCCGTCGTTCGCCGTGCTGGTCCAGGCGGGCCGGCTGCGGATCGCGGGCGCCCTCTACGCGGTGCTGTGCAGCAGTGTGGTGTGGCTGTGGTTCGACGACGCATCGGGGATCGACGGCTTCATCGGCAGCAACATCTACGTATGGATCACTCTCGGTCTTCTGTTGTGGCTGCCGGTCGGTCAGCCTCGGGCCGGTCGCCCGTTCTTCAGCCGCATCGCCAGCGCGACCACCGCCCCCACGCCCACCCCGACGGCACCCGCGAGCGCCCCTCTCTCCGGCCAGTCGGTGTCCTCCGCCGGAGAGGCCGCGGGCGCGGGCGCGGGAGAGGGACGGGACCGCGACCCTGCCGGGCGGGCGGGAAGGAGCGAGCCGACCGGCGTGACACGTCCTTCGGCGGCGAACCCCCAGTCGAGCAGCGAGCGCGCCTCCTCGTAGACGGCGTGCGGGCGGCCTCCTTGAGGGTTCATCACCGTCACCACAAGGGTGCGCCCGCTGTGGCGGGCGGCGGCCACGAGAGTGTTGCCCGCATGGCTGGTGTAGCCGTTCTTGATGCCGATCAGCCCGGGGTAGGCCGCCACGCCGTCGCGACCGGTCAGCAGCCGATTCGTGTTCGCGATCTCGTACGAGGATCCGCCGTCGCCGGGGAATGTGGACTCGACGGTGCCGCAGTAGCGTGTGAAGTCCGCGTTCTGCAGTCCGGCCCTCCCGAACACCGCGAGGTCGTACGCGGACGACACCTGTCCGTCGGCGTCGTATCCGTCGGGGGTGACCACATGGGTGTCGAGAGCGCCCAGTGAGCGGGCCTTGGCCTGCATCTGGCGGACGGTCATCGGCACTCCGCCGTTGAGTGCGGAGAGCACGTGCACGGCGTCGTTGCCGGAGTTCAGGAAGACCCCCTGCCACAGGTCGCTGACCCGGTAGGTGTGCCCCTCGCGGATACCGACCAGGCTGCTGCCGGGTTCGACGCCCGCCAGGTCGAGCCGGCTGACGGTGTGCTGGGTCGCGCCCGGCAGCGTCGGCAGGACGGTGAGGGCGAACAGGGTCTTCAGGGTGCTCGCGGGAGGCAGCGGGCGGTGCGCGTCGTGTGCGGCGAGCACGGCGCCGGTGCCGGCGTCGGCCACCACCCAGGACAGGGCCGAGACCTCGGGCAACGGGGTGGCTCCCGGCCGTGGCCGCACCTGTGTCCCGGACTGGTACAGGGCTGAGGTCCGTGCGGTCGTAGGCCCGTCGGTACCGGAATCGGCGCCCGTGTCGGCGACGGCGGGGTGCGGTACGAGGACCGGTGCGGCAAGCACGCCGAGCGCGCAGCAGGAGACGACGACGCGGGATGAGAATCCGATGCTCATACCGGAAACGTTAGGAACGGTACGGGTGTGTATGCCCGGATGACGTGGGCCGAGTGGGGGGATGGTGCACCCGGATGCCGGAAACCGGGGCCTCGACGGGCCCTGTGGGTCACCCGGCAGGCAGCGTGGGCTGGATCTGGCGCAGGAAGGCCGTGTTGTCGGGGGTGGCCCGCAGCCGTTCCAGCAGGGTCTGCAGGTTGGCCTGGCCGTCACCCGACTGCAGGGCACGCCGCAGTCCCCGCACGGCCGTCAGCTCCCTCGCGGACAGCAGGAGTTCCTCGCGACGCGTGCCGGACGGGGCGATGTCCACGGCCGGGTAGAGGCGGTGGGAGGCGAGGGTGCGGTCGAGCCGCAGTTCCATGTTGCCGGTGCTCTTGAGCTCCTCGAAGAAGAAGTCGTCGGCTCGGGAACCGGTCTCCACCAGCGCGGTGGCCAGGATGGTGAGGGAGCCGCCCTCCTCGGCCAGACGTGCTGCGCCGAAGAGCCGCTTGGGGCCTTGCAGGGCGGCGGCGTCCACCCCGCCGCTGAGGGTGCGCCCGCCCGCGGCGGCCGCGTTGTTGTGCGCCCGGCACAGCCGGGTCAGCGAGTCGAGCAGGACGACGACGTCCTGCCCCTGCTCGACGAGGCGCTTGGCGCGCTCGACGACCAGTTCGGCGAGCGCGATGTGCTGCTTCGGGCTCCGGTCGAACGTCGAGGCGTACACCTCGCCGCGCACCGAGCGCCGCATGTCGGTCACCTCTTCGGGCCGTTCGTCGAGCAGCACCACCATCAGGTGGCACTCGGGGTGGTTGCCGGCGACCGCCGCGGCGATCTGCTGGAGCAGCACGGTCTTGCCGGTCTTGGGTGGCGCGACGATCAGCCCGCGCTGTCCCTTGCCGATGGGCGAGAGGAGGTCGATGACGCGCCCGGACAGGCCGGCCGCCGAGTGTTCCAGGCGAAGCCGCTCGCGCGGGTGCAGCGGGGTGAGGTTGCGGAAGTCAGGTCGGCCGCGCAGCTCGTCCGGGGCGCGGCCGTTGATCTGCTCGACCTCGGTGAGGGAGCGCCCGGCACGGGTGCCGACGAGCGTGTCGCCCTTGCGCAGCCCGTGGCGGCGGATGAGGGCAGGGGAGACCTGGGGGTCGGCGGGCGAGGCGGCACAGCCGGCGGAGCGCAGATGCCCCTTGCCGTTCTGGTCCACGTCGAGCACGCCGGTGGCGGTCTGGGGCGGGGCTTCCTGCCGTGCGGCAGAGCGTTCGAGTGTGGTGGTCATTCGGGGTCCTTTCACGGACGGAGACTCGGTACGGGAGGGAGAGGGGCCGGGCAGGCGGGTGGGAACGCGCCTCGCTGCGGCGGAGAACATCACCTCGGGTACGGCGGAAACGCACTGCTCGCGAGGTGATGCGGGAAAGCCGATGCGTCTGCGTCGGTCACAAGAAGACGGACAGGTCGACGCTCTGGGAGGAACGAGCACCGACGCCCAGAAGGGGCGTACACAGGTGCTGATCGCACTGTAGCACTCGACGAGCGGGTGCGGGGCCGGGATGGATCCGGCGTCCCGTTCAACGTATCGCGGACCTGGCCTATTCCGGCCTTCGGCGCGGGGTGCCGGCTTCGCCGAGGTGCTGCGCATCGTGCGGCAAGCGGGCAGAATCGATCGCCGTACGGCGTCAGAGCGACCCCCACGGCAAGGAGTTCCGGTGGACACCTCCTCCGCCGCACCACACCGTATGGACCCCTCCGGCGGATGCCCGCACCCCGACAACGCCAGGCTGCTCGCTGGGGGTGCCGTCGCGCCGGTCGTGCTGCCCGGGGAGATCGAGGGAATGGCCGTACTCGGGCACGACGCCCTCAGGGAGTTCCTTTCGCACCCCGATGTCGCCAAGAACGCGCGCCACTTCACCGCGCTGCGCGAGGGGCGGATCGCCGAGGGCTGGCCCCTGATGACCTTCGCGACCGTGCACGGGATGACCACGGCCGACGGCGAGGACCACCGGCGTCTGCGGTCGCTCGTCAGCCGGGCGTTCACGGCGCGGCGCGTCGAGGAACTGCGCCCGCGTGTCGAGCAGTTGACCGCCTCCCTGCTCGAGGATCTGGCCCGCGCCGCCGCATCCGCCGACGGGGTGGCCGATCTCAGGCGGCACTTCGCGCTGCCCCTGCCGATGGCGGTCATCAGTGAGCTGCTCGGCGTGGACGACCGCTACCGGGACCGGCTGCACCAGTTGTCCAGCCGGGTCGTGGCCACGGACATCGGCCCGCAGCAGGCCATCGCCGCCAACCGGGACCTCGTCGCCGTCCTCGGCGAGATCGCCGCCGCCAAGGCGGAGCGCCCCGAGGACGACCTCACCAGCGCGCTCATCGCCGCCCACGACGAGGACGGCGACCGGCTCAGCGGGCCGGAGCTGATCGGCACGCTGGTGCTGATGATCATCGCCGGGCACGAGACCACCCTCAACCTGATCACCAACGCCGTCCGGGCGCTCTGCGGCCATCGCGAGCAGCTCGAACTCGTGCAGAAGGGCCAGGTGGGGTGGGGCGATGTCGTGGAGGAGACCCTGCGCTGGGACGCGCCCGTGAGCTACTTCCCCTTCCGCTACCCCGTGCGGGACCTGACCGTGGACGGGACCGTCATACCCAAGGGCACGCCCGTGCTCGCCGGATACTCCGCCGCCGGGCGCGATCCGGCCGTGCACGGAGCGGACGCCGACCGGTTCGATGTCACCAGGCCGGGGCGCAGTGGCGCGGTACGCAGTCTGTCGCTCGGGCACGGTGCCCACTACTGCCTGGGCGCTCCGCTGGCCCGTATGGAGGCCGGCATCGCGCTGGAGCGCCTGTTCACCCGTTTCCCGGAGCTCGAACTCGCCCTTCCGGAGGCCGAGCTGACCCCTCATGCGAGCTTCGTGGGCAACAGCGTGCGGACGCTTCCCGTACGCCTGTGAACCCGCGCTCACAGCGGTCGTACGAGCCCGCGGTCATCGCGGGGCACGCCGGGGCCGGAGTCCCGGACCCCGGCGTGCCCGGTGCGCTCAGCAGTAGAGGTTGGAGCCGGGGCTGACGCCGAGGAGCGCGGTGAACCGCTGGTAGGCGTCCACGCGGCTCTGCACCTGGGCGGGGTTCCTTCCGTCGCACTCCAGGGAGCCGTTGATGCTGCGGATGGTCTGGCCGAAGCCGGCCTGGTTCACCATCGCGTTGTGCGGGGTCATGGTGCCGGGACCGGACTGCGTGTTCCAGTACCAAAGGCCCGTGCGCCAGGCCACGGCGGCGTCGTTCTGCACCAGCCACGGGTTGTCGAGGAGGTCGATGCCGAGCGCGTCTCCGGCGGCCTTGTAGTTGAAGTTCCAGCTGAGCTGGATGGGGCCGCGGCCGTAGTACGCCGCCTGCCCGGCCGGGCAGCCGTAGGGCCGGCCCCAGTCGCAGTAGGTCGGGTAGTTGGCGGTGTTCTGCTCGACCACGTACACCAGGCCGCCGGTCTCGTGGCTGACGTTGGCCAGGAATGCCGCGGCCTCCTGCTTCTTCACGGTGTCGCTACCCGTGTTGGCGAACCCGGGGTAGGAGCTCAGGGCCTGGACGAGACCGCTGTAGGTGTAGAAGGAGTTCCGGTTCGGGAACATCTGGTTGAACTGGGCTTCGCTGACCACGAATCCGGACGGGTTGGAATTGCCGCCGCCGCTCGCGGGAGCGTTCCACTTCTGGTTGGCCGCACCCGTGCAGGTCCAGATCTGCAGCCGGGTGGCGTTGGCGGAGCTGTTGTCACGGACGTCCAGGCACTTGTTCGCGGCCGGGTTGACTATGTCGTGGGCGCCGGTGACCACCCACTGCTGGTTGGCGCCGCCCGTACAGTCCCAGAGCTGCACCGCGGCGCCGTCGGCCGTGCTGCGGTCAACGACGTCCAGGCACTTGCCGAGCGCCCGCAGGGTGCCGTCGCCCGGGTTGGACCAGAGCTGGGCGGCGGTGCCGTTGCAGTCGTAGAGCTGTACGGCTGTTCCGTTCGCGCTGTTGGCTCCGGCGACGTCGACGCACTTGCCGGCGAGTCCGGTGATCCGGCCGTCGGCGGCGCGGGCGGGCGCGGTGGTGAAGAGTGCGGCCAGCACGGCGGCGAGGACGGCGGCGATCATGAGCCTGAGTGGGAAACGTCTGAAGTGGGGGGTGGACCTCACGGAGTTCACTCCTCTTCGGTTCAGGACGGTCTGCGTGGCGACACGGCGACCGGCCCGGGAGCTGCTTCGCTCGGTGGAACTCCGGTCGCACGCAAGGGACTTGACGGCGGGGAACCTAAAGGTCTGAACCAATCGCGTCAAGAGGTGAAGCGCCACAACGTTGTCACCCCGGCCCACTGCTCAGGAGTCGAAACCGGACCCGTGGTGAGGTACGCCGAGGTGGGGCGTGTACCGGGGGAGCCGGTCGCCTTTACGGCGCGGGTGAAATCACGGGGGATGCCCGGGACCCGTCCCGGGTCCCACCTCGGCGTGTGTTCTGGCTATTGGATGTCGAGCTTGAGGTTGTGAAGTGTTGCGACGCCAGCGACGGCGTGGTCGATCGCATTGCCGCGTCGTCGGCATTGGCGGAGGATCTGGTCGTCTTTGACGCGTGCGATGGTGTGTTCTGCGACGGCACGGTCTTTGCGGAAGCGTTGGTAGTCGCGGCCTTTGATGATGCGTCCGTCGGGCCCGCGGTGCGGCGTGCGGATGCGGTCGCTGCCGCGGTAGCCGCCGTCGCCTGACAGGCGAGGATGCTCGGGCAGGACTTTACCGAGTGTTTCGCGGAAGACGACGATGTCGTTCCGGTTGCCGGGCCAGGCGTTTCCCACTGCCACCACGCGGCGGTTGCGGGCCCGGCAGACGATCTGCACGTTCACGCTGCGCCGGTAGATCTTGCTCTGTGCGGTGCGCTGCTAATCGTGGACGGGGATCAACGTTCCGTCGACGACCTACAGTTCACGCCGGTCGGTGGGCGGTGGCCCGAGAAGCTCAGCGACTGGTGTGGCGAGCGGTGTGGTGACGTGGTGTGCGGCCGCGTGGGAGATACCGAAGAGGGAACCGAGTTGCTGCATGGTGAGGTTGGTGCGGTAGGCCGGGACGACGACAAGGGCCCGGACGGCGAACAGCTGCGCCCAGTGCAGACCGCGGCCTGCGTCCGGCTTGACGTTGCACATTGCTCGACGACGTACTGCAGTTGCGGGCCGGTCGCCCCGTCCAATAACGAAGGTCGGCGGACGTGCAACGGGCCAGACTCAGGCGCATGGCGCCGATCGTGGAGCCGCAGTGCCGGTGGTGGCCGGGCATTGTCAGTGGCGGCACGTAGCTTTGGCATTGTTTGCGGGATTACTCGTGGTGCGGACGCGTCGCCGTTGCCGCGAGGGAAGGAGGAGGTGGGTGTCGGTGAGTGCCGAGCTGCTGGAAACCGTGCCCACCTCCGACGACGCTCGAGTGCGCGGGTTTCGAGGGAAGAACAAGGGCAAACGCTGGACGCGCGGGAAAGACGCCGCCGAGCTTGCGGTGATCCGCCTGCCGTTGGACGTCCACGATGCCGCCACACGACGCCGGGTTGAGCAGCTGTACTCGGCGATGTGGTCGCTCAAGCGGGCGTTGCAGCGTGATGCCCGGGCCGCGGTGGATGCATTCTGGGCTGGTGACGTGCGCCGTGAGGCGGACGCGAAAGCGTGGCGCCTCGAGTTGGGCCTGTCCCGGGAGCGGATGGAGCGTCGCGCGTATCGGCACATGGAAGCTTCCGGGCACCTCGCGCACCACGTGACCAAAGCGTTGGTGATGCATCAAGCCGACGAGGTCTTCGAGACGTCGGTGAGCCGGCACCTGTTCCCAGACGCGTCCGGCTGCCGTTTCGGGCGGCCGACGTCGGCCGGTGGTGGAACTACACTCGCATTCCCGGCCGCGCCCGCTCCCACACCGTCGCCCGGAAGTGGGAGACGTTCCGGTTGCACGGCACGCTCACAGGGCATCTGGACGCCTACCGGCACCGCAGCCTCGACGACGCGGTGGCCACTCCCGAGCAGGCCGGGGCACTGCCTCCGGGTACGCGGGTTCTCGAGCAGCCGCGTCGAATGGCAGTGCCGGCACGCCCATCGGGGCGTATTGAGACAGGAGAACGGACGGCGAAGGGCGCGCCTAAGACCCGGGCCGCGACGTGGTGGGACCACACCGGCCCCCTGGCTGTCGTTGTCACCGGCGGCGCCGCCAACACGCGCGGAGACCTGGTCCTGCCCGTGCGGCTGCCGTCGGGGTGTGGGCGGTGGCCGCGGCTGCTGCACTTCCTGGGCAACCCCGAGACCTGGCACAAGATCGACCTCGTACGTCGTCGCGACGCCAGCGCACCTGGTGGCTGGGCGTACGAAGCCCACCTCATGGTCCTCACCGCAGGCTACGCATCCCCCGCCACCCGCGCCCGCCGCAAGGCGGCCGCCGGGCTCGAGCGGGTCGGTGGTGTCGACGGCAACGTGTCCAACCTCTCCGTTGTATCTTTCCCGGCCACGTTCGATCCGGCTGCCGGGTCCCTCGAGGCATCCCGGGTTGAGCTGACCGACGACGAGCGTGCCGCCCTGGCCAAGGCCCGCCGCAAGGAACGCGGCCGCAAGAGGGCCCTCGACCGCTCCCGCAGGGCATCGAACCCGGTCCAGTACGGGCCGTCGAAGCGGCAACTGGCCCGGGCCGAGCGTAGGCAGGCCGCCGGCCTGCCTGTGCGGGCAGTCGAAGTGCCTGGGGGTGCCCGGGCAGCAAACAAGGCCGGAGTGCCCCAGCAGGCATATCGGCGAGACGTCCTGTCGGCCGGCTACCGCTTCAACCGGGCCCGCCTCGCTGAAGCCGCAGCGCGGTGCCCTCCCCACACGGGGCCGCACCCACGCGGCAGCCCATAAGCCGGAGATCTCCGGTCCCAGGGCCTCTGCTCGGCGAAACACCACCGACCGGTACCGTTCCACCCCGAATGAGACCCGACCCGCAACCGAGCGGCACAAGGCCCACGTCGGAGCGACCGCCCACGCGGCACACGCACCACCCAAGCGCGTGTCCCCGCACGGGAACCGGGCGGCCATCACACCAGCATCACGTGATGACTCTTAGCCGTCGAGTTCGAAGATGCCGTAGCCGAATCCGCGGGCCGTGATCACGCCGTCGGTGAGCTCCACTCCCGCGGACTCCAACGGGCGGCCAGCGGCGGCGTGGGGATGGCGGGCCTCGTCGCGCCGCGGGTTGACGACCACCAGATAGCGGCCGCCCCGGACGTACACGAACGGGTACCCGGTGTGCAGCACCACCAGCGAGGCGCGCGGGCCGAGTTCCGGAGCGGATCTGCGCAAGGCGATCAGCCGGCGTACGAGGTGCAGCAGGGAGGCCTCGTCGGCGCGCTGGTCGGAGACGGTGGGACGGTCGGGAGAGGGGTCCAGGGGAAGGTACAGACGGTCCTCGGCAGCCGTGGAGAACCCGGCGTTCGGGCCCTCGTCCCACTGCATGGGGGTGCGCGAGCCCGCCCGGTTGTACCGCGGCCCGAGCACGCTGCCCTCCTTGTCCGGCAGGCCTGGGACGTAGCGCATGCCGATCTCGTCGCCGTAGTAGATCGCGGGCAGCGTCGGCCATGTCAGCTGGAACGCGAAGGCGGCGGGCAGCTGCTCTGCCGTGCGGGGCCCGCAGTTGAGGCGGGAGAAGTCGTGGTTCGACGTCGGCAGGGAGATCAATCCGGAGGTTCCCAGCGCCGCGGCCGCCTTGTCGTAGGCCTCCACGAAGGGGCGCGCGGAGCCCTGGCCGCTCGGGTCGAAGAAGCAGTCGAGCGGGTCCCAGCGCGCATCGACCGTGCCCTCGCCGTTGCTCCACAGCGAACGCAGGGCCAGACCGTCCGTGGAGCCGCCGAAGTGCAGGAAGAAGTCCGTGTGGAAGCCGGCCGGGACGGAGACCTCGGGGTCGCCCCACTCCGACAGCAGCACTGCCTGCGGATGGGCCCCGTCCAGCCAGTGCCGCAACTCGGTCCAGACCGCGGCCGTCTCCGTCCGGTCCGGGTCGTCCTTGACGAGCGAGGCCGCCATGTCGACGCGGAAGCCGGAAAGCCCGAGCCGGAGCCAGTGGCCCATGATCTCGCGCAGCGCGGCCCGGTTGGCGCGCGGGCCCTCGGCGTCCACCGGCTGACGCCAGGGCTCGTCCGGATCCTCCCGCGCATAGCCGAAGTTGAGGGCGGGCTGGACGTCGAAGAAGTTCGGCAGATACGAACCCGGGCGGGTGCCGGGAGAGGCGACGAAGCCCTACGGGCGGCTTTGGGGCGCCCAGATGTAGCGGTGGTCGTCGGGGTCGTCCGCCGACGCCCTGAACCAGGGATGTCGGTCGGAGGTGTGCCCGGCCACGAGGTCGAGCAGGATGCGGATGCCCCGGCGGCCCGCCTCGTCGACGAGTTCCGCCAGGTCTTCGGCGGACCCGTAGCGGGGCGCGATGCTCAGGTAGTCGGCGACGTCGTACCCAGCGTCGCGGAAGGGGGAGACGAAACAGGGGTGCTGAGCTGCTTCGGATCGAGTTAACTTTAGTGCCTATTAAAGTCTTTGAGTGAGTGTAGGGTTCTGGAGGAATGAACCTCAAGGAGTGGGCGAAGGCGAACGGTGTGCACCCGCACACCGCCTATCGCTGGTTCCGCG